>DREN01000034.1 GCA_011051075.1 Deltaproteobacteria bacterium
CTATAGAAGGGAGGTGAAAACATGTCTGGCAAAATATTGATCGTTGACGATGAACCTGACAGTGTAAGCTTTCTCGAATCGGTGCTCGAAGAAAACGGCTACGATTATCTGAGTGCGGGCGACGGGGTTGAAGGGCTTGAACTGGCACGGGCGGAGAAACCGATTTTGATCCTCTTGGATCTTATCATGCCTGAGAAGAGCGGCATCATGATGTTTCAGGAGCTGAAAACTGACCCTGAGATGAGAAAGATCCCTGTCATAGTGGTTTCGGGTATCTCCAGGATCACCGGAGTCGATTTTAAGGAGTTTGTCATAAAGCAGCCGAACAAGGATGGATCAGAACAGGTGGGGACCACTGGAGAAGGCAGGTACACAAAACCGGACGCTTTTATGGAGAAACCGATCAAACCTGATGAGCTGGTGGCCAAGATCAGGGAGATCCTGGAGGGGTGAGCACCGGGTAAAGGCCCCGGGCTGCTGCCACACCCTAATGGCTAAGGGCTCAGGGATTCTCTACCCCAGGGGGTCCTTCCACTGGAGCCTGACTCCCGCTGAAACGGGAAACATCTTTCATGGGGTCCGCTCTTTGAACGGGAGGCGTATGGTGAAGGTGCTCCCCTTTCCATATTCAGATCTGAAAGCGATGGTTCCCCCCTGTTCCTCAATTATCTTCCTGGTGACAAGGAGCCCAAAACCGCTTCCCTTGGAGCCCTTGGTGCTGAAAAACCTCGTGAACATCTTCTCCTGAACCTCTTTTGTCATGCCTATACCGTTGTCCACGATATCGATCCTGACACCGGCCTTTTCTTTGAGTGTCCTTATTATCACAGATGATGCCTTGTCTTTATCTCTGTCAGAGACGCATGCGTCCATGGCATTGGTTATCAGGTTGAGCAGGGATCGATGGAGTCCCTCGGCATCGAGACGGCACTGGGGTATGGCCGGATCAAAGTCGTGGGTTAAATCTATATTCAGCGCGCCGGCCTTTTCTTCCATGAGATCAAAGACCTCTTTGGCAATAAGGTTCACCGAAGATTTTTCCAGCTCAGGTTCGTGCTCCCTTGAATAACTGAGCATGTTCATGACCAGGCTGGATATCTTTGCCACGTTGTTCTGAACTATTTCCCAACCCCTGGTGAGGAGCTGCTCCTTGTTCCTCTTCAGGCCCGTGTTAACCATGTAGATACCGCCCTCAAGTCCGTTCAGTATGTTCTTCACGTAATGACCCATACCTGCAATTGTCTGACCGATGGCAGAAAGTCGCTCGTGCTCCATGAGTTCCTTTTGCAGTCGCCTTATTTCCCGCAAGTCCTGAAAGAAGCCCACGCTGCCGATCTCTTCGCCATCCTTGTACAGTAGTGTGGCTGACAGACGGATGGGGATTGCGTCTCCGGTCTTAGTGGCAACCGCCACTTCAAGATCTCTGAGCCTGCCCGGTCCCCCGTATTTGTGGCTGTAGATCTTTTTTTTCACCTCCCTTGCTAATTCGGGAGGATGATATATTTCGGTGATCATTTTATGCCCTATCACATCCTCGCTCCTGTGACCCGTTAGCCCCTCTGCCGCCCGGTTAAAGATAAGGATAGCGCCCGCGCGATCTATGCCAATGATTCCATCAATAGAACTCTCGATGAGATTTTCTTGAAAATCGTGGGTTTTTTTCAGCTCTTCGATGTTTTCTTTTACCATCAGTTCCAGCTTATTGGTGTATTCCCTCAGCCTGGCTTTCATCCACAACACCTCTTGGGCACGCTTTATCGCCACCATGAGGACGTCCTCTTTAACCGGCTTGCTTATGAAGTCAGAGGCCTCTAATTTAAGGGATTCAACGGCAGATTCCATGTCACCGTGGCCGGTAATGACTATAACGCGGGTATCGGGATCAAGACGTCTTATTTGTCTCAAGAGCTCTAATCCATCCATACCCGGCATCTTGATGTCCGTTATCACAATAGGGGGGGTTTCCTTCCTGAAGATCTCAATCCCCTTTCTCCCGTCTTCAGCGGCAAAAACCTCAAAACCCTTGTGAGAAAGAGAGATGCTCAGAAGGGTCCGGATGCTCTCCTCATCATCAACAATCAATATCTTTGTCTTTTTAGGCTCCATCTTTTGCCTCACGCCAGGCCGGAAAGGTTATCTTGAAGGTTGAGCCCTTCCCCTCCTCACTCTCTACCTCGATTGTACCCCCATAGTCTTTTATAATGCCGTAACTTATGGAGAGTCCAAGACCGGTCCCCCTACCCACCTCCTTGGTTGTGAAAAAGGGCTCGAAAATCTTCTCCCTTATTTCATTTGGAATCCCCGTGCCCGTGTCCCATACGGTTATCACCACATTTCCATTTTCCTGGAAGCTCCTGATTCCTAACCGGGTCACTACACTGCCAGTGACAAAATCCCTCTTTTTTTCTTCAAGGGAATCCCTAGCATTGATTACCAGATCCATAAAAACCTGTTCGAGTCTGTTGGCATCACCTGTGATGGGGGCTAAATTCGCGTCAAGATCGAGTACAACCTCAATGCCGCGCAATTTTAACTGCTGACCCAACAGGGTGAATACCCCCTCAATCGCATTGTTTATGTTGACTTTCTCCTTTTTGATCTCTGCCTTGCGACCAAATGCCCGCAAATGATTTATGATACCTACGGCCCTGTCCACCTGCTCATTCATGTGCCGGGACACCTGTTCGAGTTCAGCCCGAGGAACTTCGTCCTTGCCGGTGGCCACGTTTTTAATGAAATCAGCGCCAATCTGTATTGCGCTGAGAGGTTGGTTAATCTCA
Organism: Deltaproteobacteria bacterium; assembly: GCA_011051075.1. GTDB lineage: Bacteria > Desulfobacterota > DSM-4660 > Desulfatiglandales > Desulfatiglandaceae > Desulfacyla. Next base: position 2,781 of record DREN01000034.1, read on the forward strand.
TGGGCGACACCTGATGCCATCTCTCCCAGGGTGGACATCTTGCTGGCCTGAATAAGCTGGGCCTCTTTTGCCAGGCTTTCGGTTATATCGATGGTGGTTGCGATGATAGCGGGCTTTGCGCTGTGACCTGTTCTGCAGGCATATATGTTCACATGGAAGGGCCTCATCCCTTTTCTCCAATGCTGCATTTTGGTATATATACTTAGTTGTGTTCCGTCCTCCTCTCCATGGCGGGATAATATCCCCTTACTGTATTCACCAGGTCCCAATTTCAGGAAGGAACTTCCCACCAGCTCTTCTTCCTCGTACCCGTAAATCTCCAGGGCCCGGGCATTTACGTTTAAGATCTCTAATGACTCGGGGGCAAGGACAAAAATCGAATTCGGATCGTAGTCAAAGAGAAATCTATATTTTTCTTCCGATTCTTTCAGCTCCGCCTTGGAGGTCTTCAGACGAAACGTCATGTTATTGAAGGAATCGGCCAACCGGGCTATCTCATCTCCTATGCCTTTTGTATAAACAGGGCAAATTCTGCAGATTTTCAGTTTTTCCGGGAACCTGTTAGCAGGATCTACCTGATGGGGCATTTTTTCACCGTGGGAATTGGCCCCTTGATCCAACTTCCTGGTTTTTGCCTCACCCCTAACTCTATCCATTGAGGCATAATCCCGGTGGTGATCGGGCTGCTCAGGAAGATTGGAAAGTCGCTCTGCCATGCATTCTGTTACACATAGTGTGCCGTCTATATACCAACACGGGACATCCCTATTCCAGTGGGCAGGGCACTTCTGTTGTCCACACTCCCTCATCTCCCAGCACCTCACCTCATTGGAAAGATCTGTCCTGATCTCCAGATTTCCGCGCCCTATCTCATCCGCCACCTCAGCCAAGTGTAAAACGGGCCGGGTTATGTACTTTGAAAGAAAATGGCTTATGACAAGAACAACGACAACAATGGCAGAAATAATGCTCAGCAGTGTGATGAGCAGCTTGTCTATCAGATTATCGATATGTTCCTTACTTAACCCCACGTGGACGGTTCCCACCTGATAGATCCCTTCCAGGACCGGAACAGCAATGTCATAGGCAAACCGGTCGTATAAGGGGATCCTTTTTATTTTGTGCGATTGCTGGGGTGAAATCACGTTGGCCTTGGCAAGTCCTTGGGGAAAGGGACATGTAAAATTGTGAGACAAGACCCTATCATTCGTATCAAGGATAAATATGTAAGCGATGAGTGGCTTTCTTTCTTCTAATTGTGCGGTGTCAAACAACAGACTGGTCAGCTCCGGGGTATTCTCTGTCAGTATGTAGGCCTTGCTGCTGTCGGCAACACTCTGTGCGATGGCCAAACCTCTCAGCTTGAGCTGGGATATCAGGTTGGGTAGGAGTATCCAACGGATCGCAAGAAAAACACTTGCACTTAAGAGTAATATAACTAACAAAGTGGAAAGGAGTATCTTGTTCTTAAAGCTTATCTTCCTGAATTTTTGCATGAGTCAATTCGGCCGATTATGGACATCCGGTTGCCATGAGCGTGGGCGCCCCGTCCTTTATCTCGGTAAGATATACCTGGTCCAGACCCTGGTGATCATCGGGGCCGAAACTCACACCTGCGCCGATCCCCACAAAATATCTCTCCAGCCCTTCTATGGCTTCAATGAATTTTTCCCTCGTGATTTCTCTTCCAGCACGTCTGAGCCCCTCAATGAGTATTAATGCATTGATATAACCCTCAAATCCCACAAAATTGGGCACATGGTCCGGATAGTATTTGGCAAGAAGCCGGGCATAATCCTTGGCCGCAGGGAGTAAAATCCGTTCTTCCGGGGGGGGGACCACCTGTGTCACAATAACACCTTCCCCATCTTTTCCCAGTTTTTTTGCAAGCTCGTTGGGGCCCACAAAGGAGACGTTGTGAAAGAGGGGATCAAAACCCCTGCTTTTTGCTAATTTGATGAATTTGGCACAGGGACCATAGGTCCCTATCATGACTACCGCCTGGGCATCGGACTCAATAATGGTTTTGAGGGCTGTCTCAACATCGAGGGTGCCACGCGGGTAAGACCCCGTACCCACGGGGGCCAATCCATATTCTTTAAGGGCTATCTCGGCCCCTTTCAGCCCATCAAGGCCGTAAGTATCCCTCTGGTGGAATACGGCTATCCTTTTCAGATGAAGGTTTTCCACAAAATGCCTCACAGCAGCAGCAGTCTCTTCATAGTATGAGGCCCGGACATTTATTATATAGCGTTTTATCGGTTCTCTGAGCAGGTGGGCGCCCGTAAAGAGACCGAGCAGCGGTATCTTTTCTCTCTCCACAACATCTATTATTGCAAGCGAGGTGGGTGTTCCCACGTAACTGAAAAGGCCGAAGACCTTATCATCATGGATAAGCCTTAGTGTGTTTTTTACACACCTTGCGGGATCGTAACCATCGTCATATGCGATGACCCTGATCCTTCTCCCATGGATCTCTCCATGTTCGTTAACGTGGTTAATGTATGACAGGGCTCCATGTAAGGTTTCTATTCCCAGATAACCGGCATGCCCCCCCAGGGCCAAAGAAGAACCGAATACGATCTCATTATTCGTGACACCTGGGACTGAGCGCTTTTTTCGAATCTTTTCCCAATCGGTGACCAGGACCAATTCCCCGTCCTGGATGCGGGTAAAATATACCCTTTCCAAACCCTGGTGGTCATCGGAATTGAAGCTTAAAGGGTTGGCAATACCCAAGGAGTAGTTATGGATCGATTCCAATGCCTTGATAAACCCCTCCCGGGTCAAATCCCTTCCCCCACGCCTCAAGCCTTCCACAAGGACCTTTGCGTTTATGTAACCTTCCAAGCCCACAAAATTTGGTTTGTCCTCAGGATAATACCGTTTAAGTAGACGGCAGTACTCCCTTGCCCCCAACAGCAGGTTGTGTGACTCAGGGGCTTCGGGAGAGGGAACCACCTGACTGACAAGAACCCCCTCACTTTGCCGGCCAAGTTTCCTTGCCAGCTCGTCACCCCCAACAAACGAAACATTGTAAAACAGAGGGTCGAAGCCTCTGCTTTTTGCCAGTTTGATGAATTTGGCGCAGGGATCATATGTTCCTATCATGACGACGGCCTCGGCATTGGAGGCGACTATCTTATGAAGGCCTTCCTCAACGTCTAAAGTTCCTCTCACATAGGAACCTGTACCCACTGGCGCCAGTCCATATTCTTTAAGGGCCAGCTCAGTCCCTTTTAGTCCATCAAAGCCGTAAGCATCGTATTGATAAAATACGGCCACTCTCTTTATCCCCAAATCCTCGATCAGATGCTTAACAGCGGCGCCGGTCTCCTGATAGTAGGAAGCCCTTACATTGATGAGATAGCGATGAAAAGGTTGTCTCAGGGCATTGGCACCGGTGAACATTCCAATGAGAGGGATCCTCGCCTCCTCCACAAGGGGAATGATCTTGACAGTTGTAGGAGTCCCCACGTAACAAAAAAGCGCGAAAACCTTGTCCTTAATAATGAGTTTCTGGGTATTGGCCACACACCTGGGTGGGTCATATCCGTCATCATAGGCGATGACCCTTATCTTTTTTCCAAGCACCCCGCCCTGCTCGTTTATGTGATTAAGATAGGACATGGCCCCCCGCAGGGTCTGGGTGCCAAGGTACCCGGCATGACCGCCTAAGGCAAGGGAAGTGCCAATCAAGATCTCACCCTCCGTAACCCCTGGCACCTTCTCATCCGATGATACCGCATTATTATCTCCCTTGCAGGAGAGTGCGGAGAGGAGGAGAAGCAGTACAAAAAAGAGCATACCCTTTCTACTTTTCATCAGCTTGATCCTTTAAGTGAAGTGATCTATAACTTAGGCAAAGCAAAATCGATGATGTGTTTCACAATTGCCTGATTGTAAAAACCGATGAGAATTATGGCTACGGCTATCCCCACCGTTGGAATCAACATGCTGAGGGGGGCCTCTTCCATCCTGTTCATCCCTTCCCCGGCATGAGTATGTGCTGGCGTTGAAAACTGAAAGACATACCCTACCTCTATGACACGGAAAAACAGGATCCCGTTGATGAGGCTGGATCCAAGCAGGGCCGCAACAAAGGGCCATTGTCGTGCCAGGATCGCCCCATGGATCAGATACCACTTGCTGAAAAACCCGCATGTGGGTGGAACTCCGATCATGGATAGGGCGCATACAACAAAGGCGGACATGGTGAACGGCATTTTTTGAAAGAGCCCCTCAAAATCTGCCAATCTGTGGCTTTTCATCCTATGCATGATTATGCCGGCCACAGTAAAGAGTCCGGCCGTCATTACCGCATCGTTGAGTATATGGAGTATGGCGCCCCGTATGGCAATGGCATTGGCTAAGCCTAAGCCGCCTATCATATACCCCACCTCTGCAACCAGTATGTAGCAGAGCATCCTCTTAAAATCTGTCTGGGCCAGGGCCATTACCGCACCCCCGCATATGGCTGCGAAGCCCGCCCACACCATTATCCTGTTCAGCGGAAATAGTTCTACGAACAGAGAAATCCCGAATACACTGAAAAGGATCCGGATCATCACGTATATGGATATCTTGGTCATGAGCGGGGCAATGAGGGCGCTGGCGGCGGAAGGGGCTTTGGTGTAGGCATCGGGGAGCCAGACGTGGAGAGGGAAAAGGGCCATCTTGATTGCCAGTCCCGTGAGGATGAAGGCAATGGCCGTGGCTATGACCTTGGAGTCGTAGAGCCCCTTCATTAACAGGTGCACATCGGCCATGTTGAGGGAACCTGTGGAGATATAGATGTACCCCACCCCTAAGAGATAGAAACAGGCACCTACGGTTCCCATCACGATATACCTGAAGCAGGCCATTGGTGCGCCATCTTCTCCAACGGCAATGAGGGCATATCCGGCAAGGGAGGCGATCTCCAAGAACACGTAGAGGTTGAAGAGATCACCGGTTATAAGGATGCCCAGGAATCCGGTGACCTGCAGGAGGTATAGAGTGTAGAAGTACACCATCCTGCCTGTAAGTTCCTGTTCAACACCCCGGTATGAATAGACAGCCACTATCAGGCCTACGGCGGATACCAGGACCAGCATCATCCCGTTTAGCGGGTCAACTACCAGCTCTATGCCGAAAGGCGGGGGCCAGCCGCCCAGGCCGTAGTGTACGGTTCCTTCTGTGAGCACCCTGAAGAGCGTATGCACCGACGCAAGGGTGCTGAGGGTAAGGGCAGTGATGGTGCAGAGGTAGGAGAGGCCCTCCCTCGCCAGGCCCACGAGCGGTGTGAGGGCCGCAGATATCAGCGGGATAATAACAATAAGGATGGAGGTTTCCCCTAACATTTCAACCCCTGTTTTCTCCTTATAAGGGCAATTTCGTCCTCTTCCAGGGTGTGGTATCGCTTGTAGATCATCATGACCACTGCCAGGGCAACCCCAAGGGTGGCCACCATCACCACGATGGCGGTGAGCATCAGCACATGGGGGAGGGGGTTTGCATACTTCATGACGTCCACGAACCCTCCCTGAGCCCCCTCAGGATGTTCCAGTATGGGAACGGTTACGCCTCCACCTTTAACGGATGTGGAGATAAAAAAGAGTATGATGGCCGACTGGAAGATGTTCATTCCGATGATCTTCTTTATTAGATTTTTCTTGGCCATCATGGCATAGAAACCTATCATCATGAGACCGATAAACATCCAGTAATTATAGTGGTGCAGCAGAGATTCGAACATGGATTTCTCCCTATTTTTTCCGTCTTTTTTTCAACAGGAGCAGGCATCCCATGCCGGCAGTAAAGATCACGGTGGTCTCTCCCAGGGTGTCGTAGCCCCTGTAGTCGGCGAGCACCGATGTAACCACGTTGGGTGTGGCTGTATCTTTTAGACTGTTACGAAGGTAGTATGGAGACACGTGGGTGCTGGCTGGGGAGTAGGGATCTCCCCAGTGGGGCATGTCCATTGAACCGTAGATGAGAAAGGCCCCAGCGATTATGGTAGAGATAAGGCTTAAGGTCTTCAATCCTTTGACCTCCTTTCCGTCCTGCTCACCGCCCCGATAAAGAGCACCGTGCCTATGCCGGCGCTCACCGAGGCCTCTGTGAAGGCCACATCTACGGCGGTCATCTGTGCCCAGAGAAGGCACATGAAGAAACTGTAGGCCCCGAGCACCAGCACCGCACTCAACAGGTCCCTTATGGTGATGGCGGCAATGGCGCATACGAAGAGAAAGAGAATCAGTATGAAGTTGAACGTGGGAATCATCTATTTGGCCCTCCCGGAGTGGTAAGGGGTTTAACATTGCACCGAAAGGCCGCCCTTGATATGGCATGGGTTGCTGTGGGCTGGGCAAGAAACATGAACACGGCGATAAGGACTATCTTGACGCTGGTCAGGGAGAAACCCTCGTACACGGCAAGACCTATGAGGGAGAAGAGGACTGCCAGGGTGTCTCCCTTTCCGGTGGCGTGCAGTCTGGAGTAGAAATCGGGCAGGCGAAGCAGCCCCACGGTGGCTGTGAAGAAGAAAAAGAACCCTGTACACACAAAAAATCCAGCGATTAACTCCCTTATAACCATTATACTTCTCCAGTCCTTTCAAGGTATTTGGCCAGTACAAGGCAGCCGATGAAGTTCAGCAGGGCGTAGACCATACTGATATCCACGAACATCTCCACCCTGCGATGAACAACGCCTATAATCAAAAGGATGATTAGGGTCTTGGTACCGACGGCAGATATACCCGCGGCCCTGTTAAGGATAGTGGGGCCGTATATCACCCTGAAGAGACAGAGCATGACCAGAAGACACATGCCGATGCCCATAATTAGGAAGAAGGTGTTCATTGCTCTCTCCTCCCATTCTTCTGATCCGGGGTGAAAATGGCAAAAAAGATGGCGCACATGACGGCCATTACACCCAGTGCCACCCCGATTTCCACCCCCAGGATTCCGAGTGATCTGGCCTCTGCCCTCTGGACGGACAGGGGCCTGCCCAGGGTACCGTAGTCAAGATAGTCTCCCCCCAGGATCAGGCAAAGGGCGCCTATTCCCGCATAGATCAACAGTCCAAGGCTGCTGAATATGATAGCTTTCTCCTGGGACATACGTCTCTTTACGCGGTCGATCCCCTGGGTGACAACCAGGAGAATAAACCCGGCAGCCAAGATCACACCCCCCTGAAAGCCCCCTCCGGGACTGTAATGACCATGCATGACCACGTACAGCGCATACAGGGTAATAAAGGGCATCAACAGCCTGGCCACTGTCCTGACAATTACATCATCGCTTTCTCTGATCATGGATTTACCTCCTTTGAACCTGCAGATACCCGCCCATTTCTATACCCCGAGTGTTTCATATATCCGCGCTGCGTCCAGGGCATCCTGGAGGTATAAATGATCTCCCTCCATGAATATGTGGGCCACCCTGTCTTCCATTTCTCCGCCGTAAAGGTCGTCTGCGACCATATGACTCAGGGCGTGCACGTAGAACTCATCGCCTCTGATGTCAATGGTGATCGTGCCGGGGGTGAGGGTAATGGAGTTGGCCAGGGTGACCTTTGAAATATCGGTTTCCAGTTTTGTCTTAAACCTTATTATCCGCGGGCTTATGGGCATTTTAGGACGGAGGACAAGGGCGGCCACATGCATGTTGGCAATCAGAATCTGGCCCAGCAGCCAGGGGATATAGATGAGGAACCTCCATGCCATGGTACGTAGATTGCCTATCCTTACATTTACGAACAGGAGGTCATGGAAGAGGTATGAAACGGCCAGCGAGCATACCGCCCCAAGGACCAGGTGGAAGAGATCAAAATGGCCTGAAAGGAGTGACCAGAAAATGAAGAGGATGATGGCTGTGCCCATGAAGTTGTGAAATCGGGTCTTTCTCCTCTGGGCCCCGGTAAAAATGGCCCGGCATTTCTTATCCCTCAGGACGCGACTCTCTTCGGCCATCAATTCAACAGTCGTATCCATTATGCCTGCGGCATGATTCCTCGCATCTTCCAGGATCTTGAACGCGCTCTCCGTTGCCTCTATGAGTAAAGTGACTTCCATCCGGCCCCCCTTTAATTGAATATTGAAAATTGAATATTGACGATTGTTGGAGCGAAGCGGAAATTCCTCAAATCGTCAATCGTCAATATTCAATAGTCAATCCAACTGGGTATGATCAAAGCGGGCACCTCCGCCTCTGTTGCCACCTGGTATGCGCAGCCCTTTGAGAAGATCGATTTCATGAACGGTTTGCGTGAGGTCCCCATGACGATGGTGGTGGCGCTGTAGTCTTTGGCTGCCAGCATGACCTCTTCAGGCGGCTTTCCTGCATAGATGTGAGACTCTGCATCTATCCCCATCTGGAGGAAAAGCGTTCTGGTCCCTTCAAGTTTTCTTTTCAACTCCCTGATATCCCTGACAGAAAGTCTCCTGTTTATGACGTTGACTATCTCAAGGATCCCGTTCATCTCCTTAAAGACCGAGAGGAAATATTCCACCGCCACCTTTGAGGCAGGCGACCAGTCAGTGGCAAATATGACATGATGAAACAGGGCCCTATGGCCGCCCCCGGAATCATGCACGGCCCTGTTGAAGATAATGACGGGCACGGGCGACTTCTTAAGCAGCTTTTTCATGAGACGGGTGTTGACAGGGCCCCCTCGGCACAATGCAACAAGGGAGTTTTTTTCCTGCTGAACCGCATCCAGTATCTTGGGCAGGAGCGGCCCTTCATATATCAGCACCTCTGACCTTATCCCAGATCCCAATCCTGTATCTTTTCTGCTATTCGTTCCACCTGGGTGGAGGAACAGAATTTCCTCAAGTCCTGCCTGGCAAAGGGCCATCAGGCTTCTCACAGGTGACGGGTCAGATTTCCCGGAACCGGATACATATATGAGCCTTCGAATTCTCACCACGCCGCTCGCATTTCTAATTGGAGCCGTCCAATACCTCTCTTACAACCTTTGCCAGGTATTGGGGGTTGGCTGGTTTTTCAATATACGCCTCAGGTTCCGGAACAATCCGGCCATCAAGATCTGTTCTGCCGCTCTGGGTACGAAGGAAGGTTCTTTTGGCTATTCCGGAGTAAATGATTACAGGGATATTCTTGAAGGCCCCGGATGACCTGAGCTCCCGATACATCTTGATCCCGCCTTGCCCGGGCATCAGGACATCCAGGATTACCAGATCGGGTCTCTTCTGAACGATCATATCCATTGCGTCCTTCCCATTACCAACGGTCACGGGGAGGTAACCACTTTCTTTCAGTGCGGTGGCTACATATTCCCTTACCTCGCTCTCATCATCAACCACCATTATCACCTTCTTCACTCTTATACCCTCCTGGAGCCGGAGACGTTCAAGGTTTGAACTCTTCCCCGGGATCAAGATCAAAAACCAAAAAACAGAAAAAGCCAGAAAAGAAACATGAGACTTAAAAATACCGGGAGACCGATAGGGCCGAAGGTGGCGATTTCCGGTCCCCTCTGCTCTCTGAACCGGTCAACAGCGGACTGGCCCTTTCCCATAATCTTCATGCACGAGATGACGACCGCAGTCAGGGGTCTTTGGGTGAATCGGCTCAATGTCTCGGGGATGATATGAACAAAGACCCTCTCGCATCTGCTTTCGGTTCGGCTGAGGAGCCCGGTTATGACGGCCATACAGAATTTCAAACCCTTCCGGTAGAGCCAGTCAGTGTCTATTGATACGGTTTCTGTCCGCTTCAGAAGCGGCAGCAACAGGAAAAAGACCAGGGCCGAAAACATAAGAAGCTGGAACTGGGCCACAACATGATTGATGGTATAGGCCTGGTAATGAACCTGGTATGGGAGGAGCGCGTAAAGGGGCTCTGGATAAACTCCTAATAAGATGCAGAGCAATGACATAAACCCCATGGCAAAGAGCATTGGCAGGTTGGTTTCGCCGGGTCTCAGGCCCTTGTCCTTGGCGAAAAACACAAAGTAGGGAAACTTTATCCCTGCATGGAGGAAAACACCTGCTGAAGCTATTTCCAGCACAAGCCAGACCCACATGAGGTGGACATGCACTGCCCCGTCTATGATGAGTGACTTACTTGTGAACCCGCTGGTACCGGGAAAGGCGGATATGGAGAGGGCACCTACGGCCCCGAATATCAGGGTCCAGGGCATGGTCTTGTAAAGTCCGCCCAGATCCGTACACCTGCTCTTTCCGGTCATGTACAGCACGGAACCTGCGGACATCCACAGGAGGGACTTGTAAATGATGTGACAGAAGGCATGTGCTACGGAGCCGTTCAACGATATCATTGTCCCGATCCCGATGCCGGTAACCATAAATCCCACCTGGTTGATGATGCTGTAGGCGAGGATCCTTCTCATATCGTTCTCAAGAAGGGCGTAGATGATGCCGTAGATGGTCATTATGCAGCCCACCCAGATGAGGATCTCCCATCCTGGAAATCCCCGCACCAGCGTATAAACAGCGGTTTTTGTGGTATAGGCACTCAGGATTACTCCCCCTGTTACGGTGGCTTCAGGATACGCATCGGGAAGCCAGGCCGACAGAGGAGGTGCGGCCGCATTGACCAGAAAACCTATTAGAATTAGATAGCTGGCCCAGTTTGGATCACCCATGGCTGCAAATTCAATGGACCCGGTCCTGGATATATGCATGAAGATCCCCGCAAGAAGAAGGAGACCTCCTGCCACATGGACCAAGATGTAACGCATGCCCGCCTCAAGGGCCTTTTTGCTTTTCCGGGCCAATATGAGAAAGGTGGAGGAAACCGCCATTGTTTCCCAGAACAGGTATAAGGAGATCAGATCTCCCGCAAAAACAACCCCGAGGGAGCTGCCCACATAGATAATGGCGGCCATATGCTGAAGACTGCTTCTAAGGTAAAAGGCGTAGACAAAGGCCGCACATGCGTTCAGGGTAAATATATACCCGAATACCCTGCTGAGCCTGTCTACCCGCAAGAGGGTGAGCTCATGGTCAAAGAGATGGATATGCCATGATAGGCCGGTTTCCATCTGCCAAATCAGGCAGAAAGCGGCGGCCGGGAGGAGAATGGTATACCAGTTTCTTGCCCTCCCGTTTAAAAAAGGGACCAGGAGGGCGCCTGCCATCAGAAAAATGGATGGAGGGAAGTTAGCCGCCATAGTAGTCTTCCTTTACCTTGAGGATGAGTCCCACAAGCTTGGAAAAGAGTATAAGGACTGTGCAGGCGACAAAACCAAGCAGGGCGTAGAATCCGAAAAAGGCATCTATCCAGAAGTGGGCGTGCCTGGTGGTGAACAGGTCTGGTATGACGGTTAATCCACAGGCCACATATAGCATGAACCAGAGTCTTCTGATGTTTTTCGGTTTATCAAAATAGTCAAAATCGTTCTTTGAAGCCATCTTACACCACCCCTTCCCCGGATCCCGATTGCTGCCCCCTCCTGGTCAAGGTTCAGGACCAGGTCAGCATTGAAAAGAGGCCCGATCTCGAGGACTGGATATGAGAGCAAGTGTTGAGGTTAGGCCTTTGTTTCAGAGGCATGTCTGGGCTAAAATGGAGTCAATTGTCCCAACTTAGGCAAAAAGATGAACCGTGAAGACAAACGAAATTTGGTACCAGAGCAGGATCTTCGTGAAGAGCGCTCAGATCACGGAGTCTGAAGAAACGAAGCGCTGGAGGAGCACAAGGCCGATACGGTATTTAGCATATAACCACAACCTGTGATTCGCCATCTCCAGATGTGGATTCATGCGTGGGTCTAACAACTGTGGCTCAGGTCAAATGGATTCTGGAAAAAAACAACCTGATCCTTGCTCTTAGAGTTAATTCAAAGCCAAAAATGCGAAGTGAAGTGATATGTGAAATGATAAAGAAATTCCCTGTACACGAAAGGACTATACGAAAATTCGCCTTGTGTGTCAAGGAAAATCCCGATATCCTGGCCTGGCCGGATTGTGGCGTAACTGTCAGACAGGAAAGGGGAAGACTTATTAAGGAGTTGAAAAGCGCCTCAGCGAGTGTAAAGCAGTTGAGCGGACTTCTGCCCATCTGCGCCTCATGTACAGACCTCGTTGAATAGTTGAGTGGTTAAATGGTTGAGTAGGAAAATATATTCTACTATTTCAGGATGTTATGGTTTTTCAAATGCTGACTGTCCAATTTTCAAGGCAATCATGGGTATGATC
>DREN01000367.1 GCA_011051075.1 Deltaproteobacteria bacterium
CCCCAAAATGTTTTCTGTAGGCCTATAATATGGATTATTACAGCTATAACAATCCATATTATAGAGGTGTAACATGAGAACAGTTCAGATGACCCTTGATGATGAACTTGTCGAAGCGGTCGACCGCGTTTCCAGGCGATTACGCACAAGTCGTTCTGCTTTCACCCGAACAGCACTTCGTGAGGCGTTATCCCGCTTCAATCTTGAGCAAATGGAGCGGAAACACCGTGAAGGCTATGAGCGATACTCTGTTACTGCCGACGAATTTTCGGTTTGGGAAACAGAACAGGCCTGGGATGACGAATTCCTCCCTCTGGCCTTGCCAAAATCATTATCTGAAACTCTATGAGCTTGTCAACAAAGCCGTTAAAAAAGCCCTTGCGAAGATGCTGAGAACCTCTTCGCCTTTTGAATAGAGGTTAGATTCCAGGGCTCTAATCCCTGTTTGCGAGTGACTGACACATGCGGTGATTAAAGATCCCTGAGTTCCAGTTCAAACCCAAGCCCGGTCTGTTGACCGGGAGACAGGTACAGGGGATAGAGGAAGAGGAGGCTCGAACCCTGGTAGGTGCGTTCAAACCCCTTCTCTGTTTTGGATACGGTCATGAGAGGAGAAAACCAGACAGAGACCTCCGCAGAAAAGGAGAAGAGAAGAGAGAGCATGTCAGGGCCGTTGATCAGCTCAAAGCGCGTGAGGTTCTCCTCTTCCCCGGTCTCGGCCACCTCCCGACGTCCCCCGGTTTCAGGTATGCCGTAGTACCTCTCCCGGTCCTGGTCAGAGTAAAGGGTCAGGTTGAATTCGCAGCCGTAGCGGGTTGACAGGGGAGTCTTTCCCCGGCACTCAAACAGGTAGTCAAAGGTCAGCCTGCCCTGCTCTCCCAGCCGGACGGTCTTCCTGACCATCAGGTCAGACCCTTCCACCCTTCCCATCCGGCTCATCTGGACAATGGCCTTCCCCGATGAAACAGAGGAGTTTTCCACCCTGTAGGTCCCCTGCACAAAATCCCCCAATTCAGGATATTCGCCGGACGCATACCCCTCAACAGGGAGATCAGGTCTTATAAAGTGGTCCAGGAGGGACGACTTCGTGTACCTGTCAAGGATCAGGAGTTTCGCAAGCCCCTGGCCTCCTCCCCCTGGCAGCTCATGTATTGATGGAACATCATCTCCATCGGATGCACTCCCCTCCCCTGCCTGATCAAGCTGCCGGTGATAGGCCTCGGGCCTCCTTGTGAGGGTATCGCTCAGGTTCAGGGCGCGATCCATATGACAGAGGTCAAAAAGCCCGCCTCCGCGTGCGGGGTCCAGGACAAGGCTCAGTTTACGGTTCCAGAGCATGATCTCCTGGTTTCCGTCCTTGTCAAGGTCAAGATTCAGCAACCGGGGGGCTTTCCCTTGGTTCTCCATAACCAGGGCCTGGGTCCTGATGAGGTTTTCATGAACGGCCCGTCTCAAATGGCCCAGGTAAAGCCCGCCAAAGACCCCGTGCCAGTAGGCGCAGTTACACTGGGCCCGCCAGAGGTGATCCCTGGCCCTTATGTCCCCCCCTGCCCTCTCGCTCAGAAAGAGCATCTTCTTGTGCATACGGTTGGCCTCCTCATACTTGACCAGGAAGTTGTCCCAAATCCCACCCCTCACAAAGGGACGCCACTCGTCCCATTGGCCCTGATCCTTGAGGGTGGAGATGATCTTCTCAAGGGTCAGGCCCGATTCAACTGGAAGTGCCCATTGGGTCATCTCGTCGTATGAGGCCTGTGGCAGGTATATGCGGCCCAAGGGAGGAGCCGATGCCGTGTACTCACCGGGGAGGGAGGTCTTGAGCCACTCCCGGCTGGAGGTGATAGCGTCAAAAAACCTCTGCAACCATCCCTTCTCAATAACCCACTCGTAGGTACCGGGCCAGAGCCCGAACTTTTCGCCATCGTCTCCGTAAAGAACCACCCTGTGGCCCGCATCCTCAAGTGCGTGAAGATGGCCCATGACCTCCTCCACCGGTCTGAAGGGGATGATATAACGCATGGTCATGGGCGTGGCAAAGAGGCCCAGGGTGTGGCCCTCTTTTTCAGTCACGTAGCGGCCGTAGATCTCATGGGGCCTGAGGCCCGCGTAATAGAAGTGGGTGTCATCCACCACCGTGTACTCCATGCCCGTGCCGGCGATTGTCACGGGAAGCCAAGGGTCCCACACCCGTTCGGTGAGCCAGAAGCCTTGGGGCCTGAACCCGAAACGGTCTTTCAGGTACCGGTTCATCATGAGGAGCTGTCCCCTGGCGTCCCGGGCCGGGATAGAGGCAAGCAAAGGCTCAAAGAAACCCCCTGACAGAGGTTCCACCTGCCCCCCTTTAACCAGTGCCGCCATAAGATCCAGGGTCCCGGGCCGGTTCTTTTCCAGCCATTCCAGCAAAGGACCTGAAAAGTGGAGCCCCACCCTTACCCCTGGGTAGGCCTCGAGCAGGTCTAAAAGGGGCCTGTAACACCTTTCGTGGGCCATATTAAATACGTGGTCAAAATTGCCCACTGGCTGGTGGCAGTGAATTACCATAATCAGATTCATAGACAAGTAAATTCCTTTCTTCAGAGAGAGGTAAATAGTTCCGACGTCCTGTTACCATTGCACTGGGGTACTGTCAATTGAATTGATTAATATAACTTTTTTACGCTCAACGAGCCTCCTTAATGTTTTTTTCTTGACAGTGATCACTGTTTTGCTTAGTCATATGCTCAGATTGTCTGACAACCGTCTGGAGTCATGCCATGGATGCAGATAACAACCTGTTTAGCCCTATCAAAAACAGGAGGGCGTTTGAAGAGGTTTCCCTTAAAATTAAGGCCCTTATTTTTGACGGGATTCTGAAACCCGGTGACAAACTTCCCTCGGAGACAGACCTTGCCCGTCAGTTCAACGTAGGTCGGCAGACCATCAGAGAGGCCCTTCGAATTCTCGAGCTTTCCGGTTTCATTACTGTCCATAAAGGGGGCA
Organism: Deltaproteobacteria bacterium; assembly: GCA_011051075.1. Taxonomy (GTDB): domain Bacteria; phylum Desulfobacterota; class DSM-4660; order Desulfatiglandales; family Desulfatiglandaceae; genus Desulfacyla. Next base: position 2,980 of record DREN01000367.1, read on the forward strand.
GTGGTGGTCCCATTATCAAAGATACCATCTTAAATACTATTAGCGCCCTCTTTCTGGATGCTTTTCGAATGAAAAAGATGTCTTTGATGGAGCTAACAGTAGCACGTCTGGAGATTGAGCGGGTCGTGTTGAATTATGTGATGGATTCTATCGACGACTCGGATATCAAAAGCTTACAAGAAAGTGTCAATAGGGCGAAAAAAAAGATAGAAAACAACATAATCGCCACAGAGGAAAATCTCCAGTTCCATAAACTCCTGGCAAAGGCCTCCAAAAATCATGTTTTTGTTCTCATCGTTGAAACGATTATGGCTGCGGTTGCCGATTTTCTCAGTCGAATCAGGCCGGATGTAGAAACATCCAATAACGTCGTGGAGTACCATGAGCAGATCCTGAGGGCGATTGTAGAAAAAAAACGAGAAAAGGCTCTTAATTTACTTGAAGAACATTTATTGGAAGTCAGACGACGCCTTCAACCTTTTATCGACCAGGAGGAAAGGGCCGGCGGAAAGGAGGGTGATAAACAAAAAGGGTGAATTGGGGTGTTTCAAGCTAATTTTGGAAAAGACTAAGGAGGTGTAGAGATGAAGCAAGGACATATTTTGAGAAGGATCGGCGTTGGTAGAATATCTCTGTTGGCCATGGTAATTTCCCTGTTCATGTCAACCGTTGCTTGGTCTGGAGAGTGGCCCAAGGATGTGGCTGTTATCTCACCGGCACCCGGCGCCTCGGTCCATATGGTACTTGTGGGCATAGGGACGGCCATCCAAAAGTACACGCCGATTGAGAACTGGATTGTTCAGCCATTGGGAGGGCCCAAGCTATGGTTGCCGATGATGAAAATGGGCAAGTGTGATTTCGCCAATCACAGCGCACCTGATATACTAAATGCCTTTCTGGGTCGTGGGTCCTATGCGAAGATGGGGCCCCAACCTGTTCGCACTGTTGCAGCAGGCCATGATTACATGTTCATGTTCTGGACCACACCTGACAAAGGGATAAAATCGATCAGCGACCTCAAGGGAAAAGTTGCCTATATAAAATTTAAGGCAAACCCTATGTTTACGGAGATGGCAAAAAACCAGCTTGCATCGGCGGGTTTGACCTTTGACGACCTAAAAGCTGTTCTTGCGTTTTCAAGTATAAAGGAGGCCATCAGGGGCCTTATCGAGGGAAGGGTGGATGCCATCCTATACCCGGTTGTACCTGGCGCAGTAATGCAGGTAAATGAGGCCAAGGGTGAATGCCAGTTCATTAATCTGACCAGAAAACAGGCCGAATACGTTGCGAAGCACATGGAAGGCTACATCATTGCGGATATACCGGCAAATGATCCCCGCTTCCGGAACAAAAGCGCTGTACCCAATGCCATGTGCTATCAAAACGCCATGTTTACCTCGGCAAAAACGAATCCTGATGTGGTTTATGGTGTTGACAAGGCCATATTCGAGCACTCGGATGAATTTGCGAGCTCCCATCCCGCTGCAAAATTCTGGAGCCTGAAACACAGACCGGTTGCCCTTGCCGTCCCATACCATGAGGGCGCAATCCGGTTTTTTAAGGAAAAGGGATTGTGGTCAGAGGAAGCAGCGGCATATCAGGTAAAGATGCTGAAAATGCAAAAGGAAATAATTGATCGTTTAAAAAAGTAATAATGCAGAAAGTTGATTAACCCCCACAGAGAAAGGGTGCAATATGGAGCAGTTTGAAGTTGGCGCCAAGTGGAAAGAGAGAGGTCTTAGATATAAACTGGCCTTTGTCATAGGTGCCGTATGGTCCATATACACCCTTTCTTATCTGTGCAATCTCTTTTTCTATTTGGGCCTGATCATCTATCCCCTGACCCACAGGGCCATCAGTGCGGGACTGATCTGCATTCTGACCCTGCTTATTATTTCTCCCGCAAAAAAAAGGTCCCCGGGCAACCTGAAATGGTATGATATAGTCCCGATTATTATCATTATTGCCGGTTGCTCATATGTCGCTTTCAACGCCAACGACCTGGTCGCGGAAGGGAGGTTGATATGCTATCCCTATGAGATGGTCCTGGCATCTCTTCTTTTCCTGACCGTTATAGAAGCCGCCAGAAGAACCGTGGGCTGGATCTTGTCCGGCATGATAATTTTTTCCTTTCTCTACGCCGTCTACAGTAACCTTTTTCCCGGTTTTTTGCGCAGCACAGGTTTTTCGTACCAGATGGCGTTCGGATGGATGTTCCTGAGTGGTGAGGGAATCTGGGGAATGATTATCGGCATTGTCTCTACAATTGTTGCCGGGTTTATCATCTTCGGGGGGTTTCTCAGGGCCTTAGGTGCGAGTCAGTTTTTCAATGATCTTGCCCTCGCCTCTGCAGGTTCTATGAGGGGAGGGGCGGCCAAAGCAGCCATTATTGCCAGCACCTTCTTCGGGACCATATCGGGGTCTACCGCTGCAAACGTTGCTACCACGGGGCAAATAACCATCCCCCTGATGAAGAAAACCGGCTACGGAAAGAATTACGCGGGCGCCATTGAGGCCACTGCCTCCCTAGGCGGAATGTTCATGCCACCAGTCATGGGCGCAGTGGCCTTCCTGATCGCAGAGTTTCTCCAGATGACATACTGGAGTGTATGCGTTGCTGCTTTCCTGCCTGCCATCGCCTTTTATGCAACCCTTTTTGCGCAGGTAGATCTGGAGGCATGTAAGATCGGTCTCAAAGGTCTGCCTAAAGAAAGTCTGCCATCTCTTAAAAAGACATTAGCAGAAGGCTGGCAGTTTTTACTCCCCTTTGCCCTTCTCCTGTTTCTTTTGGGCGGCCTCAGGTATTCAGCACAAACATCAATAATGTACACATTAGGGGCGCTGATCGTTGTTAGCTTTGCAAAAAAGAAGAGCAGGCTTACACCGCGAAAACTCCTTTTGGCATTAGAAGATTCAGCAAGGGGGATGATGCCGATAATACCCCTTTGCACGGCCATCGGCATCCTTGTTGGGTCCATACAGATGACCGGGGCCGGAACAAAGTTCACTTCTGAGATCCTCATCATAAGCGGCGGCAATCTGATGTTCCTTTTGATAATGATCGGCCTCGCCGCATTCATACTCGGTATGGGGATGACCGCAGTAGGCGTCTACATACTGACGGTTGTTCTGCTTGCCCCTGCACTGATAAAGGCCGGAGTAGACCCAATTGCAGCCCATATGTTCCTCTTCTATTTTGGCTGTCTTTCGTTTATTACCCCACCGGTATGTGTGGACGCATACATTGCCGCAGGCATTTCCGGCGGAAGCCCGTTCAGGACAGGTTTTCGAGCCATGCGATTAGGCTTTGCAGCCTATCTGGTCCCGTGGGCATTCGTGTTTAACCCGGGAATCCTGATGATCGGGTCCCCCTTAGAAATAGTACTGGCTTTCTGTTTTGTAACATTGGGCGCAATCGCAATGGGTACGGCCTTTGAAGGCTATTTCCTTAAAAAACTCAGGATATGGGAAAATGTTCTTCTTGCCCTGAGCGGAATCTGCGTGTTCATACCAAATTCGATAACCAGGACAGCAGGCCTCGCCTTCTTAGGGTTTTTCCTGCTCAAACAGGTCCTTCAAGCGAGGCAACAGAAAGCTTTGGAAAAGACTAAATCACAAGGAGAAAACCAGACATGAAAATCGACGTTCATAACCATTTTTATCCTGCAAACTTTTTGAAACGCCTGGAAACGGAGGGCCAGGCCGCCGGTATCAGCGTGGAGAAAGACGAGTGGGAGAGGCCGATCCTTGTCCAGCATGGAAACAGGGTGGTTACCATCACACCTCCCATGAGCGATATAGGCAAACGGATAGAAGATATGGACCAGGCAGGTTTCCATATGGAGATCCTGACCCTCTCCATTCCGAGTGTGGATATCTTTCCTGTGGAGACTGCTGAAACCCTTGCCAGGGTGGTCAATGATGAGTTTTCACAGATCTGCAATGATCACCCGAACCGGTTCATGGCATTTGCCACGCTCCCCTTTCTGGACCCCGGCCGAACCATCAGCGAACTGGACCGTTGTATCAATGAACTGGGGTTCAAGGGTGCCTGTATAGGCTCAAACATTAACGGCATCGGACTGGACAACGAACTCCTTTACCCCTTTTACGAGCATATGTCACACTACAATCTTCCCATCCACATACACCCGAGAGCCCCGCAGGACAAAGAAACATACAGGAACTATCGCCTTGCGCCGATGATAGGCTTTGAGATGGACCTCTGTGTTGCTGTGGTGCGATTGATTATGGGAGGAGTGATGGATAGTTTTCCGGACCTCAAGTTCATCGTGTCCCATTTGGGTGGCGCCATTCCTTACTTAGCAGAACGAATACAAAATTGTTATGAGGCATATCCCGAATGCAAAGAAAACATCTCCGGTTCGGCAAAGGAATACCTGAAGCGCTTCTACTATGATACGGTGAGCTTTTTCGAACCAGCACTGATGTGCGCCCATGCCTTTGTTGGAGCCGATCACCTGGTATTAGGCTCCGATTATCCTCATGTCATCGGAGATATTCGGGAAGCCATTACCTCCATCGAGGGCCTTGATATCCCGCAGGCGGAAAAGGAGATGATCTACTCGGGCAATATCTTAAGGTTGATTCATGGGGACAAATCATGAATAATGTCCGTACGAAAACTCCTTAAATCTTCCCCCTTTTGTAAAAGGGGGGTCGAGGGGGATTTTGCAAGCCGTTGGAATCCTAATAAATCCCCCTTTGCAAAAGGGGGACTTGTAAGTCACCCTGTCACTTTTCGTTCAGGCACTGAATAATTTGCGAATTGAACAGGGTAAGCATTGCGAATCAATATCAGCAGTTCACCCCAGGGCATTACTCGAGATCCTTAGCCTTCTATTTGTTCGAGACCATCACATAGTGGAACAGAGAAAATGGAGATCGTTGAGCTTTCAACAGATGTCTTGATTATTGGTGGGGGTTTGGCCGGTACCAACGCTGCCATGGCTGCCGCTGAAAAGGGTGCAAAGGTAATTATAACTGACAAGGGGAACATAGACCGCAGCGGTGATATCGGCGGAGGTGTGGATCACTTTATGGCGTATCTCAATGAAGGTCAGAAATGGGATACCGAGGAGGCCTTCTTAGGCTATGTGGACAAGGTGGGACGAGGCACAGGCCACCTTTCCATCATAGAGTCTGTGTATTGTGCGGAACTGCCCGATGCAATAGACCGGATGGCTCGCATAGGCAATCCATTAACTCAAACCGACGGATCTTTTTACAGGACCCGTTCCATGGGTCAGCCAGGCACCTACTGGATAAATTTTAATGGAAAAAGGTTAAAGCCCCGGCTGGGAAAGGCGGTTCGCGAACTGGGATGTACGGTCTTAGACAAAGTCATGATGGTGGATCTATTGACTCATGAGGGCGCAGTGGTAGGTGGAATAGGTTTCCACATCCGCAGTGGCGATTTTTACGTTATCCAGTCCAAGGCCACTGTCATTGCCACTGGCAACACCAATCGCTTGTATGAAAACCCGCGTATTAATCCATTCAACACCTGGCTGTGCCCCTTTGATACGGGAGATGGCCAGATAATGGCCCTGAATGCGGGGGCCGCTCTCACCAACATGGAATATATGCGCATGACATTGCTACCCAAGGGCTTTGCTGCTCCGGGTTTCAACGCCCTGGTCGGGATGGGTGGCCGGTTCGTGAATGGCCTTGGCGAGTATTATATGGAAAAGCATCACGCCATGGGAAACCGTGCCCCTCGTTATGATGTGGTGTTTCATACCTTAGAGGAAATCAGAAGAGGCCATGGCCCGATTTATATTGACTGCCGCCACCTGAACGATGAGGATTTGACTCATCTGAAGTCCAGCCTGGGATATGACAAAGATACACTCCCCGATTATTTTGAACAGAGGGGCGAAGACCTACGTTCAAGACCTGTAGAAATTACGGTTTCCGAAGGGATGCAGGCCGGTCCTACCGAGGTCACCGGAAGCGGGATAAAGATCGACCGGCATTCGGCATCTACGATCCCGGGGCTCTTTGCCTCCGGAGACGCCTGTGACCACAACCGCTGTGTGCACGGCGCCGTAGCTGGAGGCTATAAGGCAGGTAAATCGGCCGCTGTCTTTGCATCGGGCATGAAACATGCCGATTCAGCGCCAAGATCCATGACCCGTGAACAAATCGACCGCTTCAGAGCACCGCTTTATCTTTCCTCAGGATACCCCTACCGCCAAATCGAAGATGCCATTCGAAAGATCATGGCTGAGCACGTCGGTCCCATGCGTACGGCCCATACGCTCAAGACAGGGATGGAAAAGTTAGAGGGGATCGAGCGCCATTTAGATGATATGAAGGCCGATGATCTTCATGAACTCATGCGCACTTACGAGACACGCTCCATCCTTTCGGTTGGAAAAGTGATGGCAACCACCGCCCTTTTCCGGACAGAAAGCAGAAACAAGCCCTATCACCATCGTCTCGATTTCCCGGACACGGATAACACGCACTGGTGCGGGCTGGTGGTTGTTCAGAAGAAGGGAGATAAATTTTCCTGTTCTTTTGAGGCAGTTTCATAAGAGTTGTACCTGGGGATACCAGACTATTTTTTTAGGAGAAAAGGAGATGCCGCCCATTTTTGATGATAACGCATGTTCGGGTTGCGGTCTATGCGATTCCATCTGTCCTGCAGATGCCATTTACTTAAGAAGCGACGATGACAGAGAAATTCCCTATCTGAAATACCCTGATGAGTGCTGGCACTGCGGCTCCTGCCGCCAGGACTGCCCGGAGGGAGCCATTTCAATCCAGTTCCCGCCCGATATGCTGAATATCTGATCAGGCGTTTCAATTTAGGCACCTTGCCTTCCTTGAAACAGCGTCATATGAGGTTTCGCCCGGATGTGGACCGGTGAAATCTTTATTGCTAAAAACCCATCACGACACCGGAAAAGGAATGGTTCCATTATGCCCACCAAACCCATATTGTCTCCAATAAACGTATTAAAAGGAAAGATTCCAGACGAGAAGAGTGGCATCGAGGTCAGAAAAACCATCTGTTCCATCTGCAACCCCATCTCCCACTGTGGAATCGATGCCTACGTAAAGGATGGAGTTGTAATCAAGGTGGAGGGGACCAGGGAAAACCCCCACAACGCCGGGACCCTCTGCTCAAAGGGAGCGGCCAACAGGCAGTACATCTATCATCCCGACCGGATCATGACCCCTCTTATAAAAAAGGGAGACAGAAATTCAGGGCAATTTGAGCCCATCTCCTGGGAGGAGGCCCTGGATATTATTGGAGAGCGCCTTCTTCGTATGAGAGATGAATCCGGGCCTGAGTCGGTGGTCTTTTACGCCGGTTTTCCCAAGTGGATGCGCCCCTTCCTCAAGAGACTTGCCCACAGCTTTGGCTCGCCCAACTACTGCTCTGAATCGAGCACCTGCTCCGCAGGCGCCCTGCTGGCGTCCAAGTTGAACTACGGTGCTGCCGCCCGCCCGGAACTCCCCAAGTGCAGGTGCCTTCTTGTATGGAGCACCAATCCCTTTTACTCCAACACTTCGGCGGTTCGAAAACTCCTGGATGTAATGGAGAAGGGGATAAAGGTCATTGAAGTCGGCCCGTTAATAACCCCTCTAACCTCCCATGCGGATATCCATCTGCGGATAAGACCCGGCACATCAGGGGCCCTGGCCCTGGGCATGGCCTGTGTGATCATTGAAGAGGGGCTTCATGATCAGGAGTTTGTGGAAAAATGGACCGTGGGGTTTGACGAGTACAGGGCCTACACCGGGGAATTCACCCTGGCAAGGACAAGCGAGATCACGGGCGTGCCGTCTGATCTGATCGTAAAAGCGGCGAGGCTCTACGCCACCACAAAACCTGCAGGAGTCCTTAACGGTCCCAACGCCACTGTCCATCATACCAACGGGGTTCAGAACCACCGGGCAATAACCGCCCTCATTGGCCTCACCGGAAATTTCGACCGAGAGGGGGGGAACTACCTGGTCCCGCCCTCCTATCTCTACGTGGTCAACGGCCTGACCACCCGTCAGCAGGCCTTTGAGCAGTCCCGGCCCTGGGACGAGATGCCCCCCCGAGTGGGAGAGGACCTCTACCCTGTCTGGTGCAGACTCATCCCGGAGGCCCAGGCCATCCATCTCCCCTTTCAGATAAGAAGCGGAAAACCCTACCCCATACGGGCGGTCATGGGCTTTGGCATGAACCACCGCATGTGGCCGGGTTCCGACCATATGCGTGAAAGCCTGAAAATGCTGGACTTCCTGGTGGATGTGGATCTGTTCATGACCGATACGGCCAGGCTGGCAGACCTGGTTCTCCCTGCCTGCACATCCTTTGAGAGGAGCGAACTCAAGTTCTATCCCGAACAGCATGTCATCTGGACCGGCCCTGTTATTGAACCCCTGGGCGAGTCGCGGCCTGACGCTGATATCATCTTTGACATGGCTGCAAGGCTGGCCCCTGAAGATCCCCTGCTCAAGAAAGGTTACAAGGAATGCGTGGACTGGATCCTGAAACCCACCGGTCTCAAGGTCGATGACCTGAAGAGGTATCCCTCTGGATACACGCTCAAAGATATCCCCATGCCCCCCTACAGAAAGTATGAGGGCAGGGGTTTTGACACACCGTCGGGAAAAATGGAGTTCACCTCCACTGTGCTCGAGGAGGCCGGCATTGACCCGCTCCCGCGGTTCAAGGAGCCAGGGCTCAGCCCCTGGTCAACCCCTGAGGTGGCCGGAGAATTCCCCCTGATCCTCACCACCGGGGCCAGGCTTCCCATCTACGTCCATTCCAGGACCTTCAGGCTCCCCTGGATCAGGAGGCTTCGGCCCGACCCCATGGTGGATATGAACCCCGTGGACGCGCAGCACAGGGATCTCTCCCCGGGTGACTGGGTTGAACTCTCCACCCAGAGGGGAAAGGTACGGGTCAGGGCCAACCTCACTGAAATCGTCCCACCCGGTACGGTGAACATATTTCATAACTATCCCGGCGCCGACATAAACAAACTCATTGAGCCCGACTACCTGGACCCCATTTCCGGTTATCCGGGATTCAAATCCCTTCTGTGTGAAATAAGGAAGGCCTCATGAACAGGGATGGGCATATGACACGATTGACCTTTTCCCTTGATGTCTCCCGCTGCAGCGGCTGTATGGCCTGCGTTGTGGCATGTATGGACCAGAACGATCCCCCCGAAGGGATCCTTGGCTTCAGGTCCGTTGAAAGGATCGAAATGGGGGCCTATCCCCACGTCAGGATCTCCTTTGTCTCCATCTCATGCTTTAACTGCGAAAACCCGCCCTGCATCATGGTCTGCCCTACGGGGGCCATCAGAAGGAGCGGCAATAACGGTATTGTTCAGACGGTTACGGATCTCTGCATCGGCTGCCACGCCTGTCTCATGGCCTGCCCCTTTGGGTCCCCGGTCTTTGGAGGAGCCGGGACCATGACCAAGTGCAACTCCTGCGAGGAAAGGGTGGATCAGGGGCTTGAACCCGCCTGCGTCAGGGTATGCCCCACCCGGGCGCTCCGGTTTGGACCGGCGGCTCGCGCCGCATTAGAGACTCCCGGCGAAACAGGGTAACCGCCTCATCCATCTCAACCCCCTGTTACAAACGTGACAAGGATGATGGAACGTAAGGATACAAAGCATAAGGATACTCCCTTCAGAAAAAAGGCCATCTGCGGCCTGCTTTTTCTGCTTCTCATGCTCACAGGACTTCCCACCTGCTCGGCAAGGGAGGAGCCCGATTACGCCCGCCTCAGGGAAGAGATGGTCAGGGAGCAGATCACGGCAAGGGGGGTCAGTGATCCGGCGGTGATAAGGGCCATGAGGAAGGTGCCAAGGCACCTCTTTGTGCCCCCGGACAGGAGGGCCTTCTCCTACGGGGATCATCCCCTGCCCATAGGTGAGGGACAGACCATATCACAGCCCTATATTGTGGCCTTCATGACAGAGGCCCTTGGGCTCAGGCCCGGGAACAAGGTCCTTGAGATAGGCACGGGGTCAGGGTACCAGGCCGCGATTCTCAGGGAGATGGGAACCAGGGTGTACTCCATTGAAATCATACCGGCCCTGGGGAAGAGGGCCAGGAAGACCCTGAGCCGTCTGGGTTACACGGATGTTCACATAAAAATAGGGGACGGTTACAGGGGATGGCCCGGGGAGGCCCCCTTTGACGCCATAATAGTAACCTGCGCCCCTGAACAGATCCCCGGACCCCTTGTGGAGCAACTAAAGGAGGGGGGCCGCATGATCATTCCAGTGGGGAAGAGGGGGACTGTCCAGAAACTGGTGCGCGGGGTAAAGAAAGGGGGCAGGATCAGGACCGAAGACCTGCTGCTCGTCCGCTTTGTGCCCATGGTAGGGGAAGGTGACTAAGCGGATTCTTTCGCCCTCTGACCAACAACAGGGAGTTTCTGGGCCCCGGGCCTGTCCCGCTGAATCCTTGGAGATTAGGATATGAGTGCCAGAATAAACAGAAGGGTTACCCTCCATGAGGGGAGGGTCTTCAGGCTTGTGAGGGAAAACATCACACTGGAAAACGGCGTGACCGTTGACCTTGACGTCATACGGCACCCCGGTGCATCGGCCATTGTGCCCCTCACCGAAAAGGGCACCCTGCTCATGATCAGGCAGTACCGTCATGCAGTGGGAAAATTTATCTGGGAGATCCCTGCCGGGACCCTGGATCCGGGAGAGGCCCCCCTTGAGTGCGCCCGAAGGGAACTGGTTGAAGAGACCGGATTCAGGGCCGAGGGATGGGAAAAAATAGGAGAGATTACCCCCCTTCCCGGGTACTCGGACGAGCGTATCCATTTATTCCTTGCAACCGGTCTCACCCCTGCCAGTCAGAAGCTTGACGCGGATGAGATCCTTCAGGTGCACGAGATCGCCTTTGAAAGGGCTATCCACATGGTCCGGGTGGGGGAGATCGAAGACGGCAAGACCATCTCCGGGCTTGTCATGGCAGACCTCATGATGAGTGAGAGCACCGGGGAGGATGCGCCATGATCCCCATCACAGACCTCCTAACAAAAAAACCTGTTCAAGCCTCGGCCCCCTGCCGTATTGACTCGGGCGGCACCTGGGACATCAAGGCCCTTGCCCTCCCCCTTGAGGCAGTGAATCCCACCACCGTAAACATCGCCCTCAGCCTCAGGACCAGGGCGGTCCTTCACCCCTTTGAAGAGGGAAAGGTAAAGATCCGTTCAACGGGCTTTGACCACCCTGAAACCGGTTTCATCGACCGGCTTCCCTTTGACACCCGGTTCGGGCTCTTCTTCGCGGCCGTCTCCTTTTTCGGGTTTCACGGTGTGGAAATAAGAATCGACTCCGAATCCCCAATACGCTCGGCCATGGGCGGTTCAAGCACGGCCCTGGTCGCCCTGATCAAGGCCCTTTCAAAGGTCAGCGTGATGGTAAGCGGTAAGGGATATGTAAGGAGAGAGATCCTTCACCTGGCCTATCACCTTGAAGATGGTGTGAGCGGGGGCAACTGCGGGATCCAGGATCAGGCGGCCGCCGTGTACGGGGGCGTACATCAGTGGGAATGGTGCTATGGGAACCGGAGCGCCCCCCTCAGGAAAATCCCCCTCCTGGACCCTGAGGGCAGGAAGGCCCTTTCAAGACGGCTCCTGATCATCTACAGCGGAAAGAGACATACATCTTCTGAAACCAACCTCAGGTGGATAAGGGATTTTCTCTCGGGCAGCACAAGGGCCCGATGGATAAGGGCCAACCAGACCGTTCGCCGTTTCGGCAGGGCCGTTCACCAGAGAGACTGGAAACTGGCCGCGGCCCTGCTCAGAGAAGAGATGTCCATCAGGAGGGAAGTAACGCCCGGGGCCATCACCCCCTTCACAGAGGAACTGATTGAAC
>DREN01000041.1 GCA_011051075.1 Deltaproteobacteria bacterium
GATCCAGAAGGTGGTGATAGCCAGCACCCTGTAGAGGCGGCCGGGGATCTTGCCCCCTGTGTGGTTTGATCCCCAGGGCTCCGTCATGCTTGCTGATAACAGGTTGAAATCATATTGGTATAGGCGCCTTCTATAATTCTCGCGCAAAGCTGCAAAGCACGCAAAGAACAAAAGGGAAAGCTTGGCGACTTCGCGCCTTTGTGTGAGATTACCTTCTCTTCAACTTGCGTTATATCAGCATATTCGCGTCGACTTTAACGTTTCCCTGGGTTGATCCGCTAATCTGTTGACAGGACTCATTCCCCGGTGCTAATCTGCCACGTGCCAACATGGAATAAAGGAGCCAACTCTTATGGATATCCTTCTTCAGGTTATTGTCACCGGTCTGGCAGCGGGTGGGGTATACGGTCTAATAGCCCTCGGCTTCGTGCTTATTTATAAGGCCACCAGTGTCCTCAACCTGGCCATGGGCGAATTTATGACCCTGGGCGCCTTTGTCTGTCTGACGGTCCTCCTCCACCTGAAGGCCCCTTTCTATCTGGCCCTCATCCTTACCCTTCTCATGGCATGCGCCTTGGGTTTTCTAATGGAGCGACTCATCCTAAGGCCCCTCATCGGGGAACCGATTATATCTGTAATAATGGTCACCATCGGGGTGGGTCTGATTCTAAGAGGGCTCATGTACATGATATGGACCCCCTCTTTCCGGACCTTCCCGGAGATCTTTCCTCCAAAGCCCCTCCTCTTAGGTTTTGCCGTAGTCCCATCCGGGCTCCTCTGGGGCTTTATCTTTGCCATCACAGGGACCGTAATCTTCCTCCTGATCTTCAAATTTTCCAGGACCGGCATTGCCATGAGGGCAACGGCAAACGACCAGCAGGCCGCCCTCTCCATGGGGATCAGCGTGAGGTGGGTGTTTGCCCTGGCCTGGTGTTTTGGCGCCATGGCCTCTGTAATAGGCGGAATCGTCATCGGCAACATAAGCGGCATCAGCGTATATATGGGTGATATCGGCCTCAAGGTACTGGCAGTTATTATCTTAGGGGGGCTTGACAGTATCGGAGGGGCCATCTTGGGTGGTTTTATTATCGGTATCCTTGAAAACCTGACCGGACTCTATATCGATCCCCTTATCGGAGGGGGCGCCAAGGGGATGGCCCCTTTCATTATCCTGGTAATCATTCTCATGGTGAGGCCCTACGGGCTTTTCGGCAAGGAGCTGATAGAAAGGGTATGAGCGATTAATGATTGTTGATTGACGGGTGAACAGGTAGAGAGATCCGGCTTCAAACTGAAAACCGCAATGGATGACCGGTGAGAAGGAGTCCTGCTTAAGACCATGAGATGCGGAGATTTTAAGGAGACGTACATCAGGGACGAAGAGATCTTTCAGTCCCTTTTTGTCAAGTTCTGGCTGGGACTCTTCTTCATCTTTCTCCTTGTCTTTCCCTTTGTGGCCAGTGAATATCTCCTCTATGTGGCCAATATGATCGGTTTTGCCATTATTGCGGCCGTAGGTCTCAATCTCCTTACCGGTTTTACGGGACAGATCTCCCTTGGTCATGCCGCCTTCGTGGGGGTGGGGGCCTACACCTCGGCCATTCTTGTCACCCGCCTCGGCCTCTCCTTCTGGTTGTCCATCCCCCTTGCCGGACTGGTGGCGGCCCTGGCAGGGATGATCATCGGGATACCGTCTCTCCGGGTCAAGGGCCTATACCTCTGTATCGCCACCCTGGCATCCCAGTTCATCTTCGAATTTGTCTTTATACACTGGGAATCCATGACAAACGGTATTACCGGTATCAATATCCCTCCTCCCCGGATTGAAGGTCTCGTATTCGGCACAGAGAGGCAGTTTTACTGGATAACCCTCCTTTTTGTGGTCCTCGGGGTGGGCTATGCCACAAACCTGATGCGATCCCGCATGGGCAGGGCGTTTGTGGCCATCCGGGACCGTGACCTCTCCGCCGAGATCATAGGAATCAACCTGTTTCGATATAAGCTGAGCGCCTTTGCCATAAGCTCCTTTTACGCCGGAGTTGCCGGTGCACTGTGGGTCACCTTTCTGAAGGTGGTCACCCCTGACCATTTCCCCTTCATGCTCAGCATCCAGTACCTTGCCATGATTATCGTGGGGGGGTTAGGGAGTACCCTGGGCTCGATCTTTGGCGCCATATTCATAACGCTCACGCCTGAACTCCTCAACCACCTGTCGGAACTTGTAAAGACCTACGCCCCTGGCCATGAGGAGATTTTTGTTCCCATGAAAGAGGTGATCTTTGGGCTCCTTATAGTCCTATTCCTTGTCTTCGAGCCCCGTGGCCTTGCAGAGATCTGGAACAGGGTCAAGACTTTCTTCAGGCTGTGGCCCTTCTCATATTAGAATATCGGGGCCGCAACCAATAGCGGCTTTTGTTCAAATAAGCAAAAAGGAGGTGAATCTGATCTCGTTGGAAATCAGGAATTAGCAACCATCTAATGGAGAAAAGGGGGAGTCATCATGAAAAAGACGGTTATATCTTTGTTCAGCGTTATTTTACTTGTGGGATTGTTCAGTGTGAGCGGGGCCTTGGCCGAAGATGCCCCCACCATCTGCGCGGTGCATCCCTTCTCGGGCCGCTTTGCCTTTGCCGGGATTCACGGGGCAGATGCCATGCAGGATGCAGTGGACATGGCCAACGAGGCAGGAGGTATTAACGGGAAAAAGATCAAGTACTACTGGGCGGACGGCGAGTACAAGAACGATGTGGGTATAGCGGCCTTCAAACGCCTATACGCCCAGTACAAACCCCAGTGCATGTGGGGCCAGAGCACCGGTATGACCAAGGCCCTGGCCCCGGAGATCAACAACCGCTACAAGGTGCTGTACTCCGCCTACACCTTTGCGGAAATCGCCTCTGATCCTGAAAAAAACCCGTTTATGTTCATCCCCGGACCCACCTATGCGGAGATGTTCGGAATCCTTCTCAAATATATTGCCAAAGAAAAACCAGGGGCCAATATCGCCTTTTTCTACAGTGACACGGAGTTTGGACGGGAGCCTATCCCCGCGGGGAGAGAACTGTGCAAGAAAATGGGCCTTAAACTCGTTGCTGAAGAGATCTCAAAGGTGGGGGGTGTGGACATATCCACGCAGATTCTCGATATGAGACGTAAAAAGGTGGATTACTGCATCTTCCACGGGTTCGTGGTCACCCCCATTCAGACGGTAATCAAACAGTCCAAGGACTACGGCCTCAACTGCAAGTTCATGGGCACGTTCTGGTCCACCGAGAAACACCTGTTAGATCAGTTAAAGGGGTTCGCGGGCGACTATATGGGGGTTACCTGCTACTCCTACTACTATCAGGATCAGTACCCCATGATAAAAAAGATCAGGGCATGGACAAAGAAGCATCATCCCAAGTTCGCCCAGTATCGTTCTCAGGCCTATATGCAGGTCTTTATGGGTACGACCCTTTTCATAGAGGCATTCAAACGGGCTGACAGGGCAGGATCCATTACCGGAGAAAGCCTGGCCAAGGCCCTTCGATCCATAAAGAACTTCGACGTGGGGGGCCTGATGCCGCCGGTTACCATCAGCAAGAACAACAGCATCCCCGTGGGAAGGATCGTCAGGGGCAACCCTAAGACCCTCAAGTTCGATCCGGTCTCCGACTGGATTTCTCTGGATTAGGGATAATCGTTGACAGGTTCGGGGGGTCAGGCCCAGGAACAGAACCTGAACCCCCGAACCTTCTAACCCTTGAACGGCTGTCAATTAAATGAGATCTGCTCCATGGAAATATTGACCCTCCCGGCCCTCTTATATAGAAACGCTGAAAAGTATGGGGATACCCGTGTGGCCATCCGGGAAAAGGAGTTTGGAATATGGCAGCCTGTCACGTGGAGGGGCTATTACGAAAACGTCCGTGATTTTGCCCTGGGGCTTCACCTCTTAGGTTTCAGGGAGGAGAACAAGTTAGCCTATGCAGGGGATAACCGGCCTGAAGGGCTCTACTCGGAACTGGCTGTCCAATCCCTGGGCGGGGCCATTGTGGGGATATATCCCGACAGCCATCTGGATCAGGTGGAGTATATCATCAACCATTCAGACTCCATCTTTGTGGTGGCCGGGGACCAGGAACAGGCCGACAAGGTCCTGGAGATCAAGAAAAAATGCCCTCTCGTTCAGAGGCTGATCGTGGATGATCCCAAGGGGATGCGGCGTTACGATGACCCCATGCTCCTTTACTTCAGGGACGTGCAGAGGGAGGGCCGAAAACTCCATGAAAGAGCGCCCCGCCTCTTTGAGGAGATGTGGCGTAGGGTAACCCCCGACCATGTGGGCATGATCAACTACACCTCCGGGACCACGGGCCTCCCAAAGGGGAGCATGATTACCCATAAGAACATGTACTCCGTGGCCAGGGCCCAGGACAGTGTGGACCCGGCAGAACATAGCTTCGAGTACCTCTCCTTTCTCCCCTTCCCCTGGATAGGTGAACAGGAGTTCGGCGTTTACTGGTCCCTGTACAAGGCCTTTACGGTTAACTTTCCTGAAAAGGTGGAAACGGTGCAGGAAAATATCAGGGAGATAGGCCCTCATATCATGTTGGCCCCTCCCCGCATATGGGAAAGGATGTGCTCTGATATCCAGGTGAAGATCCAGGATGCGGCCTGGATCAAGAGGTTCTTCTATGACCTGTTTCTCCCCGTGGGATACAGGATGGCCGACTTCAACCTCAGGAAAAAGCGCCCTTCCCTGGGATGGAGGATCCTAAACGGCCTGGCCCATATATTTATCTTCAGGGCATTAAAGAACTATCTGGGCCTTGCCAGGCTTCGCCACGTGTACACGGGCGGGGCCCCCCTGGGACCGGAGATATTCAACATGTTTCAGGCCCTGGGCGTGAATATCAAGCAGGCCTACGGCATGACAGAGCAGACCGCCGCCTCCATCGTTCATCGGACCGACGACATACGCCTCGACACCGTTGGTAAACCCCTTCCCGGGATTGAGGTCAAGATATCAGATTCCGGAGAACTCCTCTCCAGGGGCGACACCATATTCAAAGGGTATTACAAAGACCCCGAGGCCACGACAGAGGCCCTCAGAGATGGATGGTTTCATTCAGGAGACGCGGCCCTTATCGACGATGATGGACACGTTATTATAATCGATCGTATGTCCGACGTGATGAAGTTGATCGATGGGAGCAAATTCTCCCCACAGCTCATTGAAAACAAGTTGAGGTTCAGTCCCTTTATCCTGGATGCGGTGGTAATGGGCCAGGATAGGCCCTTTATAACGGCCATGATCGCCATAGACATGCCCAACGTGGGAAAGTGGGCCGAAAACAACCAGATCCCCTATACCACCTTTACGGACATCTCCCAGAAGGAAGAGACCTACGATCTCATTGCCGGAGAAATAGCAAAAGCCAACGAGTCCCTCCCCAAGGTGGCCAGGATAAGGAGGTTCATCCTACTGTACAAGGAGCTTGACGCAGACGATGATGAGCTGACAAGGACGAGAAAGGTGAGAAGAAAATTCGTTGCCGAGCGGTATAAGGACCTGATCCAGGCCCTCTACGGCGAAGAGGAGGAGTTGCAGGTTGAGGCGGATATCCGTTATCAGGATGGAAAGGGCTTCCGCATGAAGACCACAGTCAGGATATGGGAGGTTGAAGCTGTTTAGATTTTCGATTGGGGATTTTGGATTTAAAAACCGTAACTCCTTAAAAACCAGGGCCATTGGTCCCGGATTTATTGAGAAGAGACTTTAAGACAACACAGGCCATGGAAAACAGGGAAAACTGGCAGCTTCAAATCAAAGATATCCACCTCAGTTTTGGAGGCCTTATGGCCCTGAACAATGTGTCCACCCGGGTCATGAAGGGTGAAATATTTTCCATTATCGGTCCCAACGGGGCGGGAAAGACCTGCCTGCTGAACTGCATAAACCGGTTTTACCATCCAGATGCCGGGCAAGTCATTTTCGAAGGCCGGGATATCTCGGGGATGAAACCCCACAGGATTGCATCCCTTGGCATTGCGCGCACCTTCCAAAACGTGGAGCTTTTCGCGCATATGACCGTCCTGGATAATATCAAGTTAGGGGCCCATGTACACTTGAAATCAGGCTTCCTGTCAGGCGGCGTCTACTACGGCAGGTCCCGGAACGAAGAGATGCTGCTCCGCAAAGAGATAGAAGAAAGGATCATCGATCTGTTAGAGATAGAACATATCAGGAAAAAGGTGGTTCATGCCCTGCCCTACGGGCTCCAGAAACGGGTGGAGCTGGCCCGGGCCCTGGCCATGAAACCTAAACTTCTCCTCCTGGATGAACCCGCCACCGGCATGAACCTTGAGGAGACCGAAGACATGGCCCGTTTTATCCTGGATATCAACGAGGAGTGGGATACCACCATCATTCTCATCGAGCATGACATGGGGGTGGTAATGGATATATCAGATCGCATATGCGTGCTCGATTTCGGCCAGAAAATCGCAGAGGGGGAACCCCAGGAAATAAGACACAACGAGAATGTCATCAAGGCCTATCTGGGTGAAGAAGACATCACCTACTCCAGGTTGGGGGCGTAGGTTTGGGTAATGGGTACTGGGTATAAAGATGAAGAATAAAAAATGAACATCGAACGTCCAACATCGAATTTTAAATGGGAAAAACGGGAAACAGAGGGGTTAATTAAGATTTTCGTTACGAGTATCAAAACGGCTGAAAAGAAAAGGAAATAGTCATTCGAAGTTCTACATTGTTTTTTTATTCGATGTTGGACGTTGGATGTTCAATGTTCGACGTTCATCTTTAAAAACAACTTAGATGCAAGAAATTCCGATGGAATCGTTATTAGCCGTCAACAATATAGAAGTCATATACCATAACGTGGTCCTTGTGCTCAAGGGGATGTCCCTCAAGGTGGACAAGGGGCAGATCGTCACTGTCCTCGGGAACAACGGGGCGGGCAAAACAACCACCCTCAAGGCCATTTCAGGACTGCTGAAATCAGAGGATGGAGAGGTGACTGACGGGTCCATCACCTTCAAGGGTCAGCGCATAGAAAAAAGATACCCCGAACAGATCGTACGCATGGGCATCTTCCAGGTCATGGAGGGACGGAGGGTATTTGAAGACCTTACCGTGGACGAAAACCTCATCGCCGGTGGACACACCAACAGGAGCAGGACCAGACTGAAACAGGATATGGCCATGGTCTATGAGTACTTTCCAAGGCTCAAGGCCAGGAAAGGAACCCTCGCCGGTTATATCAGCGGGGGCGAACAGCAGATGCTGGTGATCGGCCGGGGTCTCATGTCCACACCGACCCTGATGCTCTTGGATGAGCCCTCCATGGGGCTTTCCCCCCTCCTGGTGGGAGAGATATTCAGGATCGTTCAGCGGATCAACCGTGAGGAAGGGGTGAGCATCCTCCTTGTGGAGCAAAACGCGCGCCTTGCCCTGTCCATAGCAAGCCACGGATATGTCATGGAAAACGGACGTATCGTCCTGGACGATACAGTAGAGAAGCTCAGGGAAAACGCCGATGTGAGGGAGTTCTACCTTGGCCTTACGGAAGTGGGAAAAAAGAAAAGCTACCGGGATGTCAAGCACTACAGGCGAAGAAAGAGGTGGTTGACATAAGAAGGCGCCAGGAGGGTCAGCCTTCTGCCCTCCTCTCCTCCTCGCTCCTGATCTCCCGCCTCAGGAGCTTCCCCACCTTTGACTTGGGAAGCATGTCCCTGAACTCTATGTACTGCGGCACCTTGTAGTTAGCGAGTCGCTCCCGGCACCACCTGATCAGGTCGTAGCCGGTTATACCCTTTACATCCTCCTTCAGGACCACAAAGGCCTTGATCCTCTCCCCCACCTTCTCATCCGGGATACCGACCACACAGGCGCCTATGACCGCGTGATTTTCCTGAAGCACCGCCTCGATCTCCGACGAGGAGACCCGGTAACCCTTGTGCTTTATGGTATCCACGGTGCGGTCCACGAAGTAGTAGTGGCCGTTTTCATCCATGGTTAGGACATCCGCGGTCCGGTAGTATAGCAGACCGTCCATCTCCACAAAGGCCTCTTCTGTTTCTTCCGGCTTGTTCCAGTAGGCGCGCACCATCCGTTCCGAGTGAACCAGGGCCTCTCCCTGTTCCCCGGGAAGAACGGGCTTAAGTGTGGCCGGGTCCACTAATTTCAACTTCTTACTGGGGACCACCCTGCCTATGCTCTTAGGAGGGTTGTCTTGGTCTGTCCGGCACATGGTTACCCCGCCGCAGGTCTCGGTGGCCCCGTACCCCTGAAAGATCGGCAGGTCGAACTTCCTGCGCCACCGGGCGCTGATCTCTTCAGGAAGCACGTCGCCCCCGTTAAAACAGTACTGAAGTGAACTAAGGTCGTAATAGTCTATACGTTCGTGCTCAAGGATCATCCTGTACAGGGTGGGTACCCCTATCAAGGTCTTGGCCTTGAACCTCTGCACTGCATCGAAAATGGCGTCCAGGTTTACCTTGGGCATAAGAACCATGGCCCCGCCCTTCAGGAGGGTGCTCAGGGCACAGGTCTGGCCCAGGATATGAAACAGGGGCGCAGAGCCCAGGACCACGTTTTCCTCGGGCCTGAACAGGGGATCGCACATGGAGATCTGCTCCATGGCCGACTCAAGGTAGAGTCCGTGGGAGATGGGGACCCCCTTGGGATACTTGGTGGTGCCGCCGGTGTAGATGATCTCGGCCATATGGTTTCCCCCGCCGGTGAGGGGCGGCAAGGCCCCGGGAGAAGGCCTTTTGGCCATCTTCCCGAACCAGAGGGTATTGTCCTTCCTTGCCACCTTGCCCTTGGGCACCAGATCAAAGGCCCAGCCGAAGAGCCGCTTCCACCATGGAAGCAGATGGGTAAGTCTTGCCACCACGGCTTTTTTGAGCCCGGTCTCGGGTATTGCCTGCTCCACATAACCGAAATTGGTGTCCGAGCAAACGATGTGGGCGGCGCCGCTGTCATTGGCGATGTAGATCAGGTCGTGTTCCGTGTAGATGGGCGTGATAGGTACCACCACGGCCCCGGCCCGTTGTATGCCAAGCCAGGCCACCACCCAGTGAACGCTGTTGGGTACGTAAAGGATAACCCTCTCCCCCTGGACCACGTCCGCCTCAAGTAATGAAGCGGCGAAATTCTCCGCCAGCCGGAGTATCCTGCCGTAGGTGAAACGGGTGCCAAGGTAGATGACGGCCGTCCTGTTCTGGTACTCCCTGGCCGTTGAGGCAAAGGCCTCAAAGATATTTGCGTCGGGGTCGTGTGCAATCATCGCTCTCAAACACCAAAATATGCGGCCTTGACCTCGGGGTTGTCCATCAGCTCCGGGCCTGTGCCGGTCAGGGTCAACATACCGTTTTCAATAATATAGCCGAAGTCGATCATGGGAAGCACGGGTCGAGCAAACTGTTCGCTTATGACTACGGTGATGCCCGAACGGGCCTTCAAATGGGTGATCGCCTCCACCAGGATCTGCTGCATCATGGGACTGAGGCCTAAGAGGGGCTCATCGAGCAGCAGTAGCTGTGGACGTGCCACCAGGGCCATGCCCACGGCCAGCATCTGCTGTTCACCTCCGCTCATGAACCCTGCCTTGCGCGATTTCAGGGGGATCAGGGCCGGAAAAAGGTCAAATACGTAGGCTATGGTTTCCCGGATTTCAGCCTTTTTCCTCAGATACCCCGCCATCCTAAGGTTCTGCAGAACGTCGCTTTCCGGGAATATGGGATGGCGCTCCCGGCACAGAACAATTCCCTTTCTGACCCGCTCAGTAGGTCGGGTTTCGGTGATATCCTCTCCCCTGTAAACGATCTTTCCGTAAACCGTGATCCGCTGCCCCCCCCGTCTCTTCTCCTTGATACGCATATCTATGATCAGACCGGAGAGGGTGTTCATCAGGGTGGTTTTTCCCGCACTGTTGGAGCCGATGACTCCCACCACCTGGCCTTCCCTCACCTCCATTTCAAAGTCGTTCAGGGCAAGGGCGTTTTCAAAAAAGACCATCAGGTTCTGGACCTCGAGCATCATTTCTTCTTCAGTCCCCCTCGCTTCCCAGATAGGCATCTCGTACCGCCGGGCTCTTCATGACCTCGGCTGCAAGGCCCTCGGCTATCTTCCGGCCGTAGTTCAAGACCAGCACCCCATCGGCAATGCGGAAGAGTTCTTTCAGACGATGTTCGATCATGATAATGGTCTTGCCCTGGTGTTTGAGCTTTTCGATAATGGGCACGATGCTGGCCACCTCGGCAAGGCTCAGGCCGGAGAAGAGCTCGTCCAGGATGATCAGATCCGGCCGAAGGGCCATGGCCTTGGCCAGCTCCAGCCGTTTCAGATACCCTTGAGGGAGGGCGCCAGCCTTTTTGTAGGACACGTAGGCATCCCTTTCAAAACCCACTTCTTCAAGGAGATCCAGGGCCACGGCGCTCCGGTCTCCATAACGACCCCCTGTGAGTTTCTTCACCCTGGGAGAGTAAAGCGGCACGATCAGGTTCTTGTAGGCCGGCAACTGGTAAAAGGGACGGACCATCTGAAAGGTGCGGGAGATCCCCTCTCCCACCACCCTGTGGGGAGGCCATCCGGTGACGTCCCTTCCACGGAACTCGATCCTGCCCGCAACGGGTCTGGTAAATCCGGTGATAAGGTTAACCAGGGTGGTCTTTCCCGATCCATTAGGTCCTATAACGCCTAAGAGTTTTCCCTCTGGGAGTTCGAAATCCAGATTGGACACGGCGGTCACTCCGCCAAAGGTCTTGGTCAGATTTGAAACCCTTAGCAGGGGGGCCTGGGCTGTCATGTCACGTCCACCCATCTTTCGACCTGCTGATATTTCCGCTGGATATAGGGAAAGATGCCCTCGGGTATGCCCACCACGAATATCACGAGGAACAGTCCGTAAAAAACTATCCTCAGGGCACCCAGGGCACGCAGCGCCTCTGAGAGGGGCACCAGGATAAAGGCCCCGATGAGTGGACCGAAAAAGGTCCCCACTCCTCCCACCACCGCCGCCGCCACCGGCATGATGGAGTAGTCGAGGGCGAATCCCGGCATACCGGCGAACATGTCCATGTGGGTGCCAAAGGCGCCGGCAAAGGATCCCACGGACGCGCCTAAAAAGACCACCTGGGCCTTGTACCACTGGATGTTGATCCCGGCGCTCATGACAGAGCGGTCATTATCGCTGATCCCGGTTATCACCAGACCGTAATCAGATCCCTTGATGCGCCGGAATCCGAAGAGGGTCACCAGGAGTACGATCTGTATGAGAAACACGGCCGTCAACTGGTTGGGGAAGGGGGTCAAGCCGGTAAGGCCTTCGGTTCCCCCCAGGATACGGGTGGCCTCAACCAAACGGCTCAGCATGAGGGGGAGCACCAGGGTCACCATGGCGAAGTAGATCCCCCGGAGCCTTAATACGGGCAGAAGGAGAAGCGTACATATCAGGCCGCCCCCGATGGTGGCCAGTGGTATGGTGAGGATGGGGGGGAGGCCCAGATAGTGGTTCAGGGAACCGGCCAGGTACGACCCGATCCCGAAGAAGAGGGATTGGCCCAGGGAGAGGAGCCCTGCACACATGAGCATGTCCCAGCTTATGGCCAGCAGGGCGTATATGGCCGTGGAAATGATCACCTCCCGCCAGTAGTTGCTGAGCATGGGCGCAAAACAGAGGAGGCCCACCACGGGAATGGCCCCTGGAACCAGCAGATAGAGCATCTCCCTGTAGGATGTGAGGGCGAAGATATCCTGGGCCCTGACCTTGATGCCTCGATCGATTCTTTCCTTGCGCTTTTTCATAGAATCTCAAGTGCCTAAAATTTGAAGTGCCTAAAGTGATCTAAAGTTAAGGTACTTCGTGACATTTTTAAGCAATCGTTTGTTTATTTTGTAAAAACACAACGGATCAATCACCCGTTTCAGATGGTCCCAGAAAATTATAAAGACTAACAAGGCTTTTAACTTTAGGTACTTTAGCTCACTTTAGGCACTTACCAATTATATCCTCTCTTCAAGTTCCTTCTGATGGCTGAAGAGTCCGGAGGGTTTCACCACCAGCACAATGGCGATGGCAATGAGGCTCACCAGCATCATCCAGTGGGGTTCCAGGTAGTTAGCCGTAAAGGTCTGGGAATAGCCGATGAGTACGCTGGCCACCAGAATCCCCACTGTACTCCCCAGCCCCCCCACAATGCATACGGCCAGGGCGTTGATCAGTACCTCGTACCCCCCTTCCACGGCGATCGTACCCAGGGGCAGGATCACCACCGCAGCGATTGCCGCCAGGGCGCAGCCGATGGCCATGCTCAGCCCCCCCACCAGGTCGGGATCGATTCCAAAGGTGAGGGCGCTCCTTTCATCCTGGGCAATGGCCCTCAGGGCCAGTCCGGTCCTGGTATGGTTGGTAAACAGGTAAAGGGCGGCTGTGAGACCCACGGCGATGAGACCGATAATTATCCGCTGATAGTCGATGTAAACGTCCCCGATGGAAAGGCTCCCGTCAAAAAAGACGGGAAGGGTATAGCGGAATCCAACAAAGTCAAAATAACGGAAGAGCTCCATTATGGCCAGGCCCAGCCCGAAAGTGGCCATGACCTCGGACAGGGGCATCCCCTTGATCCTCAGGATAACGCCGAAGTAGATGGCCAGTCCCATGAGCCCGGCCAAAAGGATGGCCGCAAGCACGGCAACCACGTATGGAAACCCAAGGGTGTTCAAAAATATCCAGGCTGAAAACCCGGAAAAGATATACACGGCCCCATAGGCGAAGTTGGCCACCCCGCTGATACCGAAGGTGAGGTTGAATCCCATGGCCAGGAGGGCCAGGATAGCGCTGTTCACAAAACCGTATATGAGTGTGCCAAGGAGCATTGTAAGTGCCTAAAGTTTGGAGTTTGAAGTGCCTAAAGTTACAAACGCCTCACTCCGACAGGCCGGAACCAAACAGGCCTCGCAGCAAGACGCATAGATTATGGGGTTCCCACCCTGGAGCATGGGAACCAGGCGGAAAAAGGCAGATATTCCCGGATGCCGGAAAGGCGCATCCGGGGTAATGATGGCCGGATAGTCTATTTCAGGCTCTTGAGCCCTTCAGGCAGCTGAATCTTGCCCTCCGCCACAGACGGGGGGTAAACGATAACGCGTTTGCCCGGCTCGCGCCACTGGATCATGCACCCAAGGGCCTCCACCTCCGGGTTATTCCCGTAGGTTACCTGATGGTCCTTGCCGAACCGGATACGGCCCATGGCCCCCTTTCGATCAACCTTTTCAAGGGCCGCCACCACCTTGTCGCCGTTTACTGATCCGGCCTTCTCAATGGCCTCTTTCAGCATGTAAACCATTTCGTAGGCCGGGGCCGGTGAATGGCCAGCCTCAATGGGTTTGCCGTACTTCTTCTGGTATTTCTCATAGAACTCCACGGATTTGGGCACCTTGGGCACGGGGATGTTGCCGATCTCAAAGATACAGTTCATTGCCCCTCCGATCTTTCCGTCAAATGTCTTCCAGGCCCCCGGGCCGGCAAGGGGTGATATAAAACCCGCCATGAGGGCCGGGATGTGCATGGTCTTCCACTGCTTCACCAGGATACCGCTCTGGGGCATGTCAAAGATCGGAAGGATCACCTGTGCGCCCTTGGCCTTTGCCTTCATGAGGCCTGCTGAAAAATCAGACGAACCCGTGGGGTACTGCTGCCGGCCCATCACCTTCCATCCCATCTTGTCAAATACAAGCTTGATCATCAGATCACCGGTCTTCCTGGCCCAGGCCACGTCCTGATTCATTATAAATACCCTGTTAAAGCCAAACTCCTTGTTGAGATAGGCCATTGTGCCGCCCAGGTACTTGATCAGATAGACGGCGTTAAGGCAGACCCTGAAGGTGTACTTATACCTGTCATAGTCTGTCATTACCTTCTTCTGCATGCCCGGCGACATGGCGGTCCCCAGGATCATGGGGATCTTGTACTGGCCCACCACGTCCATGCACGCGATGGCGCACTCCGACCTGAATGAGCCAAAGATGATGAAGTCGGCCTTGTCCTCGAGTATCAGTTTCTTGTGGGCCCTGATCACATCGCTTACAGGCACCCCCGGTTCAGCCCCCCGGGCATCGATGGCAATGACCTTGAAAGGCCTCATTTCATCCCCCACCTTGACGCCGCCCGCCGCATTTATCTCCTCCACGGCCATATTGACGCAGGCGAGACCCTCCTTACCCTCAAGAAACCCCAGGGAGGTGGGTACGCCCAGGATAATCGGTTTGGCAGCATGGGCCCCCTTCATGGGGACCGACAGGGTAATCAGAGCTGCCAGCACCAAAGACAGTAAAAGGATACTCTTTTTCATGGTTCCCTCCTCATAAGTTTGATTGTTGTTAACGATATGACAAGGACCCCGTGTCCTATGGTCATCTTGGCACGTCCGTAGCCGGTTCCTATTATTGCTCAAGGCTGTTTTCGGTAATCCCCTGGCCCTGTCTCATCAGCGCACTTCGGTCAAGCGGGTTATCTGGACCCGGAAGATAATCTTGCCCATATCCCAGAATACCTTTGCAAGGTTATCTTTCTGTTTGTCAGTACGGATGATTTTCAGAGTAATTAAACATACCCCAGACAAACTCAAAGATCAACCGATAAGCCTGTTATTCTTTTCTCTGCACAATGCTTTG
Organism: Deltaproteobacteria bacterium; assembly: GCA_011051075.1. Lineage (GTDB taxonomy): Bacteria > Desulfobacterota > DSM-4660 > Desulfatiglandales > Desulfatiglandaceae > Desulfacyla. The sequence goes on from DREN01000041.1 coordinate 14,690, forward strand.
TTATTGACAGGTGCCCTCAAATAATTCAGGATCTATGGAAAAAGTCCCGTTGTTGACGGAAGAAAAATGGCCCGGGCACCTCTCCCATGGGGGCCTTTGAAGCAGGGCGCCCCGGCATGAAACCCACGGCAAAGCAGAAACTATCCGGA
>DREN01000451.1 GCA_011051075.1 Deltaproteobacteria bacterium
CCTCCGGCCTGAACACATCCCCGTTTCCTATCACGGGGATACAGAGGCCTTCTTTTACCTCCCGGATGACGCGCCAGTCCGCCTTTCCGGAAACCCCTGCTTCACGAACCGGGGATGGACGATCAGGGCGTCCGCCCCGCACTCCTCCGCGATCCCGGCTATCTCCATGAAATTGGCCTCTTCCGGGGACCAGCCTGCCCGTATCTTGACGGTCAGGGGGACGGTGCAGTTCCCGCGAACGGCCCGAATTATGCCATAAACCGCCTCCGGGTTTCTGAGCAGGGCCCCGCCTGAACCGTTTCTGACCACCTTCCTGGCCGGGCAGCCCATGTTGATATCCACCAGGTCCGCTCCCCTTTCCACCGCCATTTTCGCGGCCCTGGCCATGGTTTCGGGATCAGCGCCGAATATCTGTACCGACAGGGGCCTTTCCCCGGGAAAACCCCTCAGATAGCGAAAGGTCTTTTCATGACCCCGGCAAAGACCCTCGGCGCTTACCATCTCGGTGACCACCAGGCCCGCGCCCAGGCGCTTGACAATGAGCCGGAAGGCCTGGTTGGTAATCCCGGCCATGGGGGCCATGACGAAACGGTTCTTCAACGAAACATTGCCGATCTTTAACATAAATCGATCTTAGACAGACGAGGGGTGAAAGGCAAGCAGGATTCAGTCCACTGTCCCTGCCGCACAGGTCATCTGTCAGGGTGGCGCCTGGTTCGTATTCCCTTCCAGGGTGATGGCTCCTACAGGGCAGATATCCACGCAGGCCGTACAGACATTGCAGGGCCGAAGGTCAGATTCCCCCGGTCCGTGGAAGTGGATCATGGTCCTGAATCCCCTGTGGGCAAAGTCCATATGAGGGAGATGACCGTCGGCGCGGCAGACCTGAATGCACCTGCCGCACAGGACACACCGGTTGGGGTAGTGGATGAGAAAGGGATGATCGTTAACTGTCTCCTGATCCTTCAGGAAGGTTTCAAGGCCCCCGGGTTTAAGACCCCTTTTCAGGAACCGGGCGATCTTCTGAAGTTCGCACTTCTTGTTGGCCGGGCAGTGGCCGCAATCCACACGGTGAACCGAGAGGAGCAGGTCCAGGGCCCTGTGCTGCAGTCTGCGCACCGCCGGTGTATCGGTCCTGACCGCCATCTCTTCAGCGGCCTCCACCTGGCACGAAGGGACAGGGCCTTTCCGCCCCTCGATTTCCACAAGGCAGAGCCTGCACGATCCCGGCGCATGTTCAGGCGCATCCATATGGCAGAGGCTTGGAATATATATCCCGTTTTCAAGGCAGGCCGTCAGCAGGTTTGTACCCGGCTTCACCTGAATCTCCCTGTTGTCCACTACGAGTTTGATCATGGTTGTTTTTGTCTTTTGTGTCTGGCGCGCGGGATTCCGGCTTCGCCGCAGGCCCATCAATCCACGGGAGGCCGTTCAACCTCCGGGGCCAGGTGAGGGGGCGACACCCTTCTGACCGCATCATACTCGGGAGGGCAGGCTGTGACGCACTCTCCGCACTTGACGCACAGGCCATGGTCTATCCCCTTTTTACGGCTCAGGGTGGTAAAGATGGCCTCAACGGGACAGCAACCCACACAGGCATCGCATCCACGGGCGCATTTTTCCAGGTCGATATAGAAGGCCGTCAGATCCCGGCACATGCGGGCCGGGCACCGTTTTTCCTTTACGTGGGCCTCGTACTCATCCCTGAAATATTTCAGCGATGTGAGCACCGGATTGGGGGCGGTCCTGCCGAGACCGCAGAGTGACCCGGCCCTTATGTCTTCACCGAGGGATTCCAGCATCTCCAAATCACCCTCCCGGCCCTCCCCCCTCGTGATACGGGTCAGGATCTCCAGGAGATGATATGTTCCAATACGGCAGAAGGTGCATTTACCGCAGGACTCCTTCCTGGTAAAATCCAGGAAGTAACGGGCCACATCCACCATGCAGGTGTCCTCGTCCATGACGACCATGCCGCCCGACCCCATCATGGCGCCGGCCCCGGTAAGGGAGTCAAAATCGATGGGCGTGTCAAGGAAATCCGCCGGGAGGCATCCACCGGAAGGCCCGCCGATCTGTACCGCCTTGAAGGCCTTTTTGTCAGGCACCCCGCCGCATATGTCAAAGATGAGCGTACGCAGGTCCACGCCCATTGGAATCTCCACCAGACCGGCATGGCGAACATCTCCCACCACGGAAAAGATGGCGGTCCCGGGGCTCCTCTCCGTCCCGATGCTGCGGAACCATCCGGCGCCCCGGCTCACGATCGGCGGAACCGCGGCCATTGTCTTAACGTTATTGATCACAGTGGGCTCTCCCCAGATGCCGCTCTCAACGGGAAAGGGGGGCCGGGAGATGGGCATTCCACGCATTCCCTGGATCGATTGAATCAGGGCCGTCTCCTCTCCGCACACAAAAGCGCCCGAGCCCTGAAAGACCTCCACTGAAAGGCTGAAACCGGTCCCAAGGATATTTTCTCCGAGCAGTCCCCTATCCCGGGCCTGCTCAATGGCCCGGACTACCGTCTTCACTGCGAGGGGGTACTCGGCCCTTACGTACAGGATGGCCTTCTTCGCCCCCACGGCGTAGGAGCAGATGGCGATCCCCTCTAATACCTGGTGGGGGTTGCTCTCAAGAATGGTCCTGTCCATGTAGGCCCCGGGGTCCCCCTCGTCCCCATTGCAGATAACGGTCTTTTCCCGGCCCCGGGCCTTTGCGGCAAGCTCCCATTTAACTCCGGTGGCAAAGCCCGCCCCGCCACGGCCCCTGAGACCGGCCTCCTTGACCTCCTCCACCACCGCCTCAGGAGAGGTCTGAAGGGCCTTTACAAGACCACCGTAACCGCCCAGGGCCACATACTCCAGGATCTCTTCGGGGTCCACCTGTCCGCATTTTTCCATTACGATCCGTTCTTCCATACTGAATCTGGGAAAATCCCAGACCTGGGGGATCATCTCGTTTTCCTTCATGGCACCCATGAGGTATTCAAAGAGGGGATCTCCCTTTTCCAGAAACGATCTCACAAGCATCCTTGCCTTGCCTGGGGTCACCTGATGATAGAAGATCGGAGGGAACATAGGGTTTTCGATGATAACCACGGGCTCTGCGTAACAATGTCCGAGACAGCCCACCTTATGGATGCGGGCCTCCATGCTCCGTTCACGCAGGGCCTCCTCAAAGGCCCTTTTCGTCTCCAGGGCCCCGGAGGCAATGCCGCAGGTGGCCATGCCCACATGGATCTTCGGGACAGGATCTTCATTAAAGGCCTTCAGGCGTTCCTCTGCCTCCTGGCGGATGGCGCGTAACACCTGGGCCGGATCTTTCCTACTCTGGTCCTCCATCTTCCCTGCTTTCTCTCTCTTCCTTCTCCTTCTCTATCTGAAAACCCAGGATCAATCCTTCCACCTTGCTGGGGGCCACATGCCCATGGACCTCTTCATCCACAACGGCCACGGGGGCCAGGGCGCAACAGCCAACACAGGCCACCCGATCAAGGCTGAACTCCCGGTCGGGGCTCGTTTCCCCCTCATTGATCTGGAGCTTACGTTCAAAATTTTCAAGTATGATCTCACCGCCTCCCACGTGACATGCGGTACCAAGGCATACCCTTATCTGGTGTTTCCCCGGCGGGTGAAATCTGAACTGGTTATAGAACGTGGCCACCCCGTACACCTCACACCGGGCAATCCCAAGGTGTGAGGCAACCATTTCAAGGGCCTCCGGAGCCAGATAGGCGTGCCTCGCCTGGATCATCTGAAGTATGGGGATAAGGTTTCTTCGCTCCTGTCCAAAACGCGCAAGCTCGGCAGCTATATCATCCAGCATGGCCGCTTCCTGGGCGCGAATCTCTTCATCCATCAGAACACTCTCTGTAACCATGAGCCGTTGAACCTTGTGAACCCTGGGACAAGGCTATATCTTTTCCATTGCGCCCAGCGTTCCCTCTATTCTGTCTTTGAGCAGGAAGCAGAGCTTCTCCAACAGACTGAACCCGAGATCACTGTTGCCCGTCATCATATCTCTCAGGTCTGCCCCTTTTATGACCACCAGCCTGGTGGGTTTCTGGCATATGGCCGTAGACATGAGGTTGTGGGGCTCGCCCAGGAGGGTGGACCAGCAGCCCAAGACCCGGCCCTTTCCCAGGACTCCGATCACGGCCCTGCCCTTGCGCAAACCAAGGTCCATGGACCTCTCCAGGAATATATGGCCCTCGGCTATTATGTACAGGTGCTCACCGAAATCGCCCTGACTGAACACGCATTCCCCCGGTTCAAATGTCCGAACCTGGCAGAGAGCGGCTATTCTGTCGAGATCTTTCTTTTTAAGTCCCTGGAAAAACTCGCAACCTTCAATCACCTGTCCAATCTCTTCCCGATCCATAGCCCACCTCCCTGATTTCCGCGTATCCCTCACGTGGGAGATTTCCCTCTCTCCGAGAGTCTCTCAAACCTTCAACGGCAGCGCCGCATGCCTGGTTCCATGATCGTTATCCGGTCAGCCTGTGCCACGGTTTAAAACCGCATAGGGAATCATACCTTTACGTGGCCGTCTCTGTCAATACGTATGGGGTCCTGATCCAGCGCTTCGTCATTCTTGCTGATAACAGGTTGAAATCATGTTGGTGTATCCGCCTTCTAAAATTCTCGCGCAAAGCCGCAAAGAACAAAAGGGGAAACCCTTAGCGACTTTGCGACTTTGCGCGATATCATGTTCCTTTTAAGTTGCGTCATGTCCCTTGATTTGCGTCGACTTTGACGTCTCCTTGGGGCCTGACCCTGATCTATGGGCCGTGATACCGTATCCTGATCTCAGGGTGCACCGGTTCGGGCCCAATAAAGGAGCGCCATTTGGTTTTTCTATGGTTGACACATCTCCACACAGCGGGCAAAATGGGGCATCCAAAGGCCGGGAGTCGGGTTTTTTGTCCGATGTCCCAGGCCTCAATCAGGAAAGATTCAGGGGCAGGCTGAAGCCTTGGCCCCATCTGAAACGCTTTTTAAAGAGATACAGAGGTTCTGATTATGAAAGGAATAATCCTGGCAGGGGGTGCGGGAACCCGCCTCTACCCCATAACCCGGGTAGTGAGCAAACAGCTCATGCCCGTATACGATAAACCCATGATATACTATCCCCTGTCGGTTCTTATCCTGGCGGGGATCAGGGAGATACTCATTATCTCAACCCCCCAAGACCTGCCCAGGTTCAGGGAGCTGCTGAACGACGGGTCCCAGTTGGGCCTTTCCTTCTCATACGAGGAGCAGCCGCGACCCGAGGGCCTGGCCCAGGCCTTTATCATAGGAAAGGAGTTTATCGGTAAAGACCCCGTAGCCCTTGTCTTGGGGGATAACATATTTTTCGGCCGGGGACTCTCCGAAATACTGAAGAGATGCGCGCGGACCAGAGAGGGCGGGGTTATTTTCGGGTATCCGGTAAAGGATCCTGAACGATACGGGGTTGTGGAGTTTGATGGTGAGGGCAGGGTCACGGGAATTGAAGAAAAACCCCAAAGGCCAAGGTCACGATATGCGGTTCCGGGGCTCTACTTCTACGATCATAATGTGGTATCCATAGCTGAGAACCTGAAACCCTCGGCCAGGGGAGAGCTTGAAATAACCGATGTCAACCTGGCATACCTGCGGCGCGGCCAGCTCAGGGTGGAGATCCTGGGCCGGGGATTTGCATGGCTCGACACCGGGACCCACGACTCCCTTCAGCAGGCGGGAAGCTTTGTCAGGGCCATACAGGAACGTCAGGGCCTGAAGATCGCATGCGTTGAAGAGATCGCATACCAGCGCGGCTTTATCGACCGGAATCAGTTAAAGAGACTTGCGGGAGACACCCTGAACAATGAGTACGGCCAGTACCTGATAGATATACTCGCTGAAGAAAAAGAGGGGAACATGAGAAATGACACTGAAATGTACTGAGACGTTACTACCCGGGGTCCTCCTCATTGAGCCACAGGCCTTTGAAGACGTTCGCGGCTTTTTCCTTGAGATCTACCATCAACAGAAATACCTTGAGGTGGGGATGGACACCCCCTTTGTTCAGGACAACCACTCCCACTCATGCCGCAACACGCTCAGGGGGCTTCACTATCAGCTCAGCCATCCCCAGGGTAAACTGGTGTACGTGATAAGGGGAGAGGTCTTTGACGTTGCCGTGGATATCCGCAGGGGATCGCCCTTCTTCGGCAGGTGGACAGGGAGCATTCTCTCTGAGGCAAACAGGCGTCAGCTTTACATCCCCCCAGGCTTTGCGCACGGTTTCTGCGTCCTCAGCGACACGGCAGACGTGCTCTACAAATGCACGGACTTCTATGCCCCCGGTGACGAGCACGGGATACTATGGTCAGATCCAGCCATAGGTATCGACTGGCCCCATCAGGATCCTGTCCTTTCCCAAAAAGATGCGGCAAACCCCCGTCTCCGGGACGTCCCTGAAGAGCTGCTTCCCAAGATGCAGTCCTGAGCGATGGGAGCATTACCCAATTCTTACCACACAGATGATATGAGACCATCTCTGGTAAGGCTTCTTCGGGAGCAGCACCAGGGTAGGTGCGGCTGAAGCCGCGCCTGCCTTTGCCGGAGATGCCGTTCTGACCCACGAACAGACAAGGCCCGCAGATCAGCGCCAGATCCACGGGCCTTAGAGGTTTCCTTATGGGTCTGAGGGAAGGTGGCTGTCTGTCAGCCGATCATATCCTTCAACTTCTTCAGGGGCCTGATTCGGACAACCCTGTGGGCAGGCTTGGCCGGGATTGTCATGGGTTCTTTTGTCTGCGGATTTATTCCTTCTCGGGCCTTGGTGGCGGATTTCTTTCTGACCTCAATCTTGAAGAGTCCCGGGAAGACCAGTTTGCCGGGACTGCGCTTCTTGATATGGCGCTCGATGAGGATGGTGAACTCATCGAATACGGATGAGACCTGTTTCTTGCTCAAACCGGTGTTGACCGCAATCTCACTCACCAGCTCGGTTTTGGTCATCGGCTTTCTAACGGCTGTAATTTTCCTCTTGGCAGGTTTTGCTTCTGCCGGCTTTTTCCCGCTTTTTTTGGCTGCCATAGGACTCTCCTTTCTTTGAGAATTGAAGTTTGTGTGTTCCCTTGCTGAGCAGCTTAACGGCCCAGAAGGCTCAAGAACCAAGCAAGACGATAAGGATACCCAATTGGGAAATATCAATATAGGGCTTTGACCCCGTTGTCAACTAAATTCCTCGACTAATCTTAATATATCTGTTTTAGACGTCCATTTCTCCCCCTGATTAAACCGGGACCTGATCAGAGTCGTCTCACCCAAACCATTTCCCCAGTCGCTCGATGGCCTCGTCCAGGGTCTCATCTTTCTTACAGAAGCAGAACCGTACAAGCTCCCTTCCCCGGCGTCGATTATTCCAGAAGCACGAGCACGGTATGGCTGCAACTCCGGCCTTTCCCGGAAGCATGCGGCAGAATTCAACGTCGTCGTCAAACCCCAGACTTCTTATGTCAACTATCAGGTAGTAGGTTCCCTGAGGCGCATAGACCTTGAACCCCATTTCACTTAAGGCCCCTGAAAGCCGGTCCCGCCTGGTCACATAATCGGATAAGAGTCCCTTGTAATATGCGTCAGGGAAACCCATGGCAAAGGCCATGGCCTCCTGCAGCGGGGCCTGACCGCAGAAGGTAATGAACTGATGACTCATGCGCACGGCCCTGGAAAGCTCTGGAGCCGCAATCACATAGCCCACCTTCCACCCGGTCATGGAAAATGTCTTGGCCGTGGATGAGATCACAAAGGCTCGATCCCTCAGCCCGTCCACGTCCAACAGGGTCACGTGCCTCCCGCCGTCGTAGACCAGGTGTTCGTACACCTCGTCGCCGACGGCATAGGCGTCATGTTTTGCGCACAGCCCTCCAATAAACTGGAGTTCCTCCCGTGAAAAAACCTTGCAGCAGGGGTTTTGAGGGTTGTTTATTATGATGGCCTTTGTCCTTGCCCCGAAGGTCCTGGCCAGCTCTTCCCTGGGCAAGGCGAATTCAGGGCCTTCCAGAGAAACGTACCTGATGCGCGCATGGGCCATTGCGCTGAGAGGGGGATAGACATCATAGCAGGGTTCAAGGAGTATCACCTCGTCCCCCGGTTCCAGGATACCTAAAAGGGTGGCGCATAACCCTTCCGTGGCCCCGGAGGTGACCGTCACCTCGGTCTCCGGGTCCACCTCCACGCCGTAGAATCGTTTCATCTTCCTGGCCACTGCGCGGCGAAGCGCCGGGATACCGTGTGACAGGACGTACTGGTTGGGGCCGCGCAAGATGGCGTCGGAGGCCCGGGCCCTGATCTCCATGGGCCCATCAAAGTCGGGGAAACCCTGTGATAGGTTTATTGCGCCATGGGTGTTGGCCAGGACGCTCATCTCCGTGAAGATACTGGTTCCAAAAGGGCGGAGGGCCTCCACCACCAACTCTTTTCCCATCTGACTCTCTCCTGCCTGGACCCTGAACCGGTTCAGGACAATTCCACCGCCTTCTTCGTTGCCAGGAGCGCCGCGCCCAGGGCACCGATGATCTGGGGTTCCCGGTAAACGTGTATGGATCGCCCCAGTTTCTCTTCAATAAGGCCTACCACACCGCAATTCTTGGCCACGCCCCCGCTCATGGTAACCGCACCATGGATCCCGACGGTCTTCACCATGCTCCATACCCTGTTTACTATGGCCTGGTGCAGCCCCCGTATGATTTCATTCTTGGGGTGGCTCCTGGCAACCAGGGAAACCACCTCGCTTTCAGCGAAAACAGTGCATACACTGCTGATCCTCACCGTGCCTTCCCCTTCCAGGGAGAGAGGACCCATATCATCAAGAGCGACCTGGAGTTTGTCCGCCATCACCTCCAGGAAGCGGCCCGTGCCTGCGGCGCATTTATCGTTCATTGTGAAATCCAGGACCTTCCCCCCCTCTCCCACACGGATCACCTTGGAGTCCTGGCCCCCGATGTCTATAACCGTGCCCGTATCGGGAAAAAGGTGGTGGGCACCCTGGGCATGACATGAGATCTCGGTCACCTTCTTGTGGGCAAAGGGTATGGATACCCGTCCGTAACCGGTTGCCACAATACCTTTGATCCGGTCTCGAGTGATTCCCGCCTGAGCAAGGGCCTTTTCAAGGGACTCTGAGGCCGCGTCCACGCTGTTGGCCCCTGTCCTGACGATGGAGTAACTGACCTGCCCTCCCCCGGCGTCCAGTATTACTGACTCGGTGCTGAGAGACCCCACGTCAATACCTGCAAAATAGTCGCGATCCTTCATGTCAGTCTTCCAGGCCTTCGAAAAAGGCCTCCAGGCGAGTGCGCGTCTGCTCTTCTGAATAGGCCCTGAAATCGGTGATGTCCGCGTCTATGATAACGGAAGGGATGCCCAGTCTATCCATTAGCAGACGTTTAAGATCGTACTGTCCAACTGAATAGGGCTTGCAGCTCCTGGCTGAATGGATTACCAGACCGTCCACCCTGTACTCTCTGATGAGCCGCTCCATGAGACCGAGCCGATGGTCAAGGTTGTTGTTGAGCACCACCAGACTGTAAGTCCTGCTCAGGGACTCGAAAGGACTGTCCGAGTCCAGGTGTGTAATAGTCTCGGCCCAGGCGTTGGTGTAGGTGGCAGTAACAAAGTTCATGCCCTGTTCCGCAAAGAGGTTTGAAAAGTCACGCACCTTGTACCATATGGCTATATTGTCCCACATGAGCCGCTTTCGCTCATTCTTGACGGCCCCGATACCCCGATCAATCCGATCCTCCAGCTCGGCAAGAAGGGTCTGGTAATAATCAAGGGCCACTGGAAGGCCCCTGAGGGAAACGATGGGTGCCAGGTGAATAAAGGCATCAAAGATGGTCATGGGGGCGGGCTGGGTCTTCATGGTGGCGAGCACCTGACCCCAGGCAAGGGAGGAGTCACGTGCGAGGCCGATGATCTCTTCAAACCTGCGGCTGTTAAAAGGTTTCCCTGATACCTCTTCCAGTACCGGGATCATCTCTTCCAGCTGGCGTACCATATAGGAGACGTCCCCGTTAGTGATCTCCTGAAAGTTGTAGGGGGTGTCGAAAAGAAGAAGGGGAATCTTCAAGCGATGGGCCAGGACCCTGTACCAGTAAACCACGGTCTGGCAGATATTGTTTGACGCGAAAAGGAGATCGGGTCTGGGCAGTCTGCCCACCGGGGTCTTTCCCGATAGCGAATGACCTATATCGATGCGGGCATAGGAGCAGAGATCCTGATGGTAGCCATGCTCCTCAGCCACGGAGCAGAGATCGGGCCCCATCCTCTGGGCCCCGCACAGGGCACCGTGGTTCTCGGGGTATATGGTGTAGAAGTCAAAGGGCCGAAGGAGTTCCACCGGGGCACCGCTTGTGACCCATGCCACGGGCCTGGCCCCTTGCGCGTACCGGGCGAGGAGATAATGCCTGGTCATGATCTCCTTGAGCCGAGAGGCGCATTTGAGCGGCGGGCCGAAAAAGGGCCTGGGCCTGGACCGGCCCTTCTTCCTGCGCCTGCCCGCCGCTCTCATAAGCGCAGGCGCGCCTATCTCCTTCATGAAACTATAACGGATTTTTCCTGTCAACGGCACGTCAAATCCACCGGTTGCTGTTTTTCTTTGCGGACTTTGCGGCTTTGAGTGAGACCTTACTTCAACTTATCATCTCCACAAAGGCCTCTACTCTGGTGGTCAACTGGCCGGTCAGGCCCTGATTCAGGTCAACATCGACCATCAGGGTTGCCACCCCTGCCGCCTTTATTGCCGCGGCCATCTCAGGCAGATCGAACAGTTCGGGCTCACAGAACTTCACCAAATAAAATATAACACCCTTTGCCCCACTTTCTTCAACCTTCCTCAGGATCTGATTAATTCGTTCTTCGATTGGCGACGCCTTTGTGGTGCACGGAGGCATGGTAAGATAGGCCTCTGTGAGGGTCTCAAAGGGGTCATCCACCAAGACCGGTTTCAGGGGCAGCCGTCGTCCGCAGTTGATAAGATCATCGTCCGCCACCCTGACCCCGAGCCCGTCTAAAAGCTCCAGGATCTCAGGGGGGTTGGGAAGGACCCCGCTCATGATTACGGCTGGACCTTCAGCCTGACCAGACCTGTGTCTTTCCATAAAATCGTTTAGCACCGGAATAAAATCCTCAGGAAGAAGGTACTCACCCTGGCGGATGGTGCGGTAAAAATCGGCATTGGAAGCGGTCAGCCCCCCATTCCTCCTCAGGCGGTAAATCTCCCCGAGCAAAAGGGCCAGATCGTGTCCCTGTTTCACCCTGCCCTTCAGGTCATCCCTGTCAAGGGGGCCAAGATCGATCTCAAGGCGGGACACAAGGGACTTGAGCTGTTCCAAATAGTAGGCACGGGAAGACTCCCGGTAAGGGGCCTTTGGATGATAAAAGAAGTAGCAGGGTTTGTTCAGTCCCAGGTAATCGAAAACAATGGACGCCAGGTTCTGGATGGAATCACAGGTATGGGGGAATAGGAACCCATTCAGGATATCTCCCTTTCCCTGGAGAATAAGCTCCAGGCCGAGCCTGACCACCGAACAGATATAGGGTTGAAGGTGAGAGTTGGCCCCTGTAATTTCAAGGGGAGGATCCCAGATCTCCACTGGTACGGCGTTGAAGGCCCAGAGGATTTCCCTTGGGTAGTGGGCAGGAAACACACCGATCAGGCTCTTTCCCCGGTCTTTCTGCGTGGCGAGGTATTCTGTGCGCGTCATCAGGGGGCCATTTCCAAAGAGATATTAGGGTTTCAGATAAAGGTTTTGGCAAGGCCAGAGGGAGGAATCGGAGTAAGTCGTACCCATAGTACGTCGTCGACGATTCCGACCGATAACGCAGTCCAAAATCTTTATCTGGAAGCCTATAGCCGGCGTACCGCAGGACCAGGCCTCTTAATATCAGGCCGGTAAGGGAATCTATAGGGGATATGCCGTGGCGTGTCAAGCTAATATGAACTTGACACCCCCCTCCCTTTCCCATATTTATCATGATCCGGGCAAGGCTTGGCGACCATGCTCGGCCCACGGGGGTAATTTAAGGCCTGATAGGGAGTATCGCCTGATTCTTGACGTATGGATGAGGGGTGAGATTAAGACGACTGTGCGGCTGAAGCCGCACCTACCTTAACGCCGTTTCCGGAGGGGCCTTATCTTAGATAATGCCATGTTATCTATCTGGTAAAGATCGGGGAATGCGCCCGCCTGATACGATCGATGACCCCTCCACAGTGTTGGGACCCTTGAGGCATAGAGACTTCAGAGTCATGAAAGCCCACCTGCAGACATCCGAGAAAAAAGAGGCTCCACCCCTGCTGGGAGAAAGCGTTTATATCAGGGACCGTCTTGCCGAGTACCGTACAGGCCTTGCACTCAAAAGGACCCTGCTATCATACTTCCGCACCGCCCTGGCCTTTTTCGGAGGAGGACTGGCCATGATAAAGTTCTCCGGTCATCCCCTTGCCACAATACTCGGATGGAGCCTCCTCCCCGCAGGCGTCACCATTCTCGTCCAGGGATGTCTTGTTTATATGAGAATGAAGCGGGCACTGGAAAAGGAGCAGGAAATAGCGGACAGGGCCGAGCGGGGGGAGCTGTAAAACTTTGGGGGGGGGAAGTTAAAGGTGCTGGGAAGAAAGGAGTGGCTGTGCCTGTTCATGAGGGAGCTCACAAGGGTTGTGTTCTTGCTTTTTTACCGGATGGAGACAGAGGGTGAGCACCATCTCCCCAGGGAAAGGGCCTTTATACTCCTGCCAAAACACCAGTGCTGGCAGGACATCCCCATAATAACCCTTGCTACGCCAAGGCACCTTTACTACATCGCCAAGCATGAACTCTTCCAGAACCCGATTTCAAACCGGTTCCTGAAGGCCCTTGGAGGGATCCCTCTGAACCGGGAGCGCCCGCTTGAGAGCAGGAACTCCATCAGGGCCATGATCAAGTTTTTAGAAGGGGGAGAGGGCCTGGTGCTCTTCCCCGAAGGGACCTACTACAGGAACAGGATGGGGCCTGGAAAGAGAGGAATGGTGAGGCTGCTTGTTTCCAGGTTATCCTTGCCACTCATACCCGCGGGGATCAGCTACAGGAGGAGGGGATTGAGGATTCTTGCCCGGATCTCTTTTGGAAGACCCATACTCCCCGACAGGGAGACCACGCCCCAGGAGATGCTTGAGGCCGTTATGGGAGAGATAGCCCGCCTATCGGGCCTGGGATGCACAAGGCCCAAGGCGTAAGGTACAAGGCCCAGGGCTCAAGGCGCAGGGCGTAAGGAAATAATATCGAGCATCAAGCATCCAAAAAAAGGAGAAGCAATATGTCGGACCTGACAGGGGTTTTTGAACGGATAGACGGATATAGAGAGGAGATAGTACGCCTTCAGCGGGACCTGACCGCCAGGGTGGCCTTAGGTCCCGATAATGGGGGTACGGGTGAACACGAAAAAACCGAGTATATAAAAGATCTCCTCAATACCTTGAACCCGGATATACTGCGGGAGATCAGGGCACCTGATGAGAGGGCCCAGGGGGGCTACCGTCCCAATCTGATCGGCAGGTGGGAGGGCATGGAAAAAGGCGCCACTGTCTGGGTCCTGAGCCACTCCGATATCGTCCCGCCCGGAGACCTATCCCTCTGGAACACAGACCCCTACCAGGTGACGGTGGATGGGGACCGGGTTGTGGGAAGGGGAGTGGAGGATAACCAGCACGGCTTTCTAAGCTCCTACCTGGCACTCAAAGCCATCCTCGATTCGGGTCTCACGCTCAGAAGACCGGTGGGGCTGGTCATCGTGGCCGACGAGGAGACCGGGAGCGATTATGGGCTGAGCTATCTGCTCAAGGATCAGGAGGGCTGTTTCAGTCCTGAAGACCTTATCATCGTGCCGGACGCCGGCAACGAGGACGGAACGATGATCGAGGTGGCCGAGAAATCCATGCTCTGGCTGAAATTTACGGTAACAGGCCTCCAGTGCCATGCAAGCACCCCCCAGAAAGGGAAAAACAGCCTGCGCGGTGCGGCAGAGATGATCCTTGCCCTTGGGGCCCTGGACGAGCGATTCCATTTTTCAGACCCCCTTTTCCGACCCCCTGTTTCCACCTTCGCGCCCACAAGGAGCGAAGAGAACGTGCCCAACGTAAATACAATCCCGGGCAAAAACATTTTTTATCTTGACTGCCGGATACTCCCCCGGTACAGCGTGGATGAGGTTATCTCCGCGTCAGAGGAGATGGCGGCCTCGGTCAGCGAAAAGACCGGCCTTAAGATCCGGGTGGAAGCGGTTCACAGGCAGGAGGCGGCCGCGCCCACCCCTCCCCATGCCCCTGTGGTGAAGGCCTTGGCAGATGCCATAAAAAGGGTCACTGGAAAACAGGCCAGGCCCATGGGTATAGGCGGGGGCACTGTTGCGGCCTTCTTCCGCAGGGCAGGACTCCCGGCCGCGGTCTGGTCCACATGTCCTGATTCCGCCCATCAACCAAACGAATACTGCCCGATTCCCAACATAATAACAGACGCAAAGATATTTGCCTCTGTCTACCAGTGGCAGGAATGACCGGCAAAGGGGCTGGGGCGGATATGGAAGGAGGCCCGTCCTGTTGATCACTCTATAGACTTCCAGATAAAGATTTTGGACTGCGTTATCGGTCGGAATCGTCGACGACGTACTATGGGTACGACTTACTCCGATTCCTCCCTCTGGCCTTGCCAAAATCATTATCTGAAACTC
>DREN01000208.1 GCA_011051075.1 Deltaproteobacteria bacterium
CATTGAAGGGGGCTCTCAACAGTGAGTCATCTCTCCATTTATTGTCCTATCATATCAACGACCCTGAATTCGCAGCGGCATTGATCCAGGCATTGGAGGAAGTTGTCCCCACCACTTGAACCGTTCGGAAAAAATCTTATTTCCAGTTTTCGAAAAGCCGGGCCATGATTTCCCGGAGCCCCCGTTGAGGCTCTTTTCCCTGGGCCATTTCAAGGAGGATATCCACGAAGGCCTGGGCGGGCCGACTGAGGTGTTCATTCTTCAGATACGCAATGCTCACATCCAGGTACAATTCCTCTTCCATCAAGGGAACAGAAACGAGCTTCTTCTCCTGCAGTTCAGTGGCGACAGCCTCTTTTACCAGAAAAGAGAATCCCTCACCCTGCTGTACCAGCTGCTTAATGAATTCCGCATTGCTCGTCTCCATCAGGATATTGAGATCGCAGCCGTACCGCTCGAACAGTCCGTTGACCTTCAGCCGGGTCCCCGACCCGGCTTCTTTCATGATGATGGGTTCCCCTGCCAGTTCCCTGACTGAGACAGCAGCCTTGTTGGCCAGGGGATGGGACGGCGCCATTATGAGCACAAGTTTCTCATGGCTTAAAGGGATGAAGGTTACCGCCGGATTTTCGGCAGCCATGGCAATAACGACCACCTCGTTTTTCAATCCAACAAGGCTTTGAGTCATGTCAAGGGAGCTCCCCTCATCAAGGTGGATTTTTATCTGGGGGTAGGTCTCGTGAAAGGTGCTGATGAGAACGGGCATAAAATAGCGGGCATAGGTCTTGGTCGTTCCCAGGCGAAGGACCCCTCGTTTCAGTTTTCTCATTTCCTCTATGGCATCTTCCACCTCCCTTTCACACTCAAAGATCCGCCTGGCGTAATGGAAAAGCGCAGTACCTTCGTCGGTGAGATGAATGTTTCGCCCCCGTTTCTTGAAAAGCTTCAATGAACACTGGTCTTCCAGTTTCCTGATCTGCGCTGTAATTGCAGGCTGAGTCACACAGAGCTTCTGAGCGGCCGCAGTGCAGCTCTCATACTTTGCAGCCATATAAAAGACTCTCAAATGGTGTAAATTGATCATTTGATGAAATCCGGGTTAAACAGATGTTATGAAACTTGCCGAATGATAAGATTTATTTATGAATACTATAACAATAATGAAATTGACAAGAACAAATGTTTCTTTCATCATTTCTTACAAGTGAGACAAAATTTTTCAGGCCTTTTTTCCCATGTCAAACCCGTGTCACCCTTAGCCCGCTTTTCTCACGGGCCTTCGTAGCGAGGTGGTGGAGAGGGCGATGGATACAAGGCGCGCGAAGAAAAATGGATGAAGGCGTACTCGCAGTACGTCAAAGTCATTTTTCAAGCGCAACGCAGGAGCCATGGGGCTCTCCGCCGCCACAGTAGATTGCACGTGAGAAATGCAGGGCTAGCCAGGAGCATTTCCTTAATGCGTTGCCAATGTCATATTATTTCTGCTCAACCTCTGATCCCAGCCCGGACTCATTCAACTGCACTTCCGCTTTGTACGCACCATGAGACATCTTTACTAACCACCAACATGAGAAGGAGGATTGAAGATGGCAGATGAAAAAACAGGAAGGTTTCCGGATCCCCACGAGTACCAGGTCCCGGAAGAGCTTGAAGGCTGGGAAGAAATGTATCCTTCCCATTTCCTCTTTTCGGATGACCGAAAGGATTGGGAAAAGTCACAGTTCTGGTACCTGGACAAGATCCATGCACCCGAACCCATGCCGCCCCTGGATCTGATTTTCCAGGAGGCATGGCAGATCTCCCTCTCCCAGTACACCACCAGGGTATTCTGTATCCCGCCTGCCCAGGGGATTGCCCAACGGATGATCGGGTGTTACCAGTACATTTGTGCCATTGCCCCGCCACCGGATGAAATCATTGGAGAAAAGGCGGCCCTCTTCGAAAAACGGGTGTTCTATGTGTTTGAACACTATGATGAACTGTGGGACAAATGGCTGACAAAATTCCAGGCCCTGGGGAATGAAATGGCATCTGTGGAAGTCCCCAAGGAGCTGCCCAAGTTCGCTCCGGAAGACCAAGTGCTCCCTGCACCCAGAGGGTATTACGCCTCCTATGACTTGATGTCGTCCTTTGACAAACTTGCAGACCTGATGATCAAGGGATGGCAGTACCACTTTGAAATGCTGAACCTGACCTATCTGGCCTACCTCATGTTCGGCGATGTGACCCGGAAGCTTTTCCCGGGGATAAGCGAAAGTGCCATCGGGAAGATGGTTGCCGGCGCCTATGTCTCCATGTTCAAGCCGGAGGAAGAACTCTGCAGGCTGGCGAAACTTGCCAACGGCTCCAGCGTGGTTTCCGCGGTGCTGAAAAAGGAAACCTCCGCCCAGGAAAAAATAGCTGAGCTTGAAACAAGCGACGAAGGCAGGAACTGGCTCCAGGAATTTGAAAAATCCAAGGATCCCTGGTTTTATGTCTCTTGCGGCAGCGGATGGTTCCACCATGAAGGGAGCTGGCTGACCAACCTGGACATCCCCTTCAGCTACATAAGAGACTATGTGATTCGGCTGGGAAATGGCGAAACTATTGATCGAGATCTTGATACAATTGACAAGCAGCGGGATGAAATAGTGGCCAAGTATCGAGACCTCATCACAACCGACGATGACCGCAAGGCCTTTGATGACGCCTACAAGACCATCAGGACCATCTACCGGTACGCGGAAGACCATCTCTTCTGGGTGGAACACTGGCTCCACACCATCTGGTTTTCCAAGATCCGGGAACTGGGAAAAGTCCTGGTGGACAACGGTATGCTGGACGAGCCCGATGACATTTTCATGTTCAATCGCTACGAGGTGCCGGAAATCCTGACGGAAGTGGCCACCGGCTGGGCATTGGGGGTGGATATCCCGGTAAGGGGAAGTTATTACAAGGCAAAGGCCAAAAAGAGGAGAAACATCCTTGAGGCAGCCGCAAAATGGAACCCCACCCCTGCCCTGGGCGTTCCGCCCGAAGAAATCGCTGAGCCCTTCACTATTATGCTCTGGGGGGTCACTACTGACCGGGTGAAGGAATGGCTGGAAGGTATGGGAGAGGTGAAGGCGGAGGACGTCTCTGAGGTAAAAGGCTTTGCCTCCTCTGCCGGCGTGGCAGAAGGCCCGGCAAGGGTCCTCAAGCTCCTCAAAGACATCGTGGACCTCCAACCCGGAGAAGTCCTGGTCTGTCCCTCCACGAATCCATCGTGGGCACCGGTCTTTACAAAAATTAAGGCCGCAGTCACGGATATTGGTGGGCTTACCAGTCACGCGGCCATTGTCTGCCGGGAGTACGGGGTCCCCTCAGTTACCGGGGCGGGAATCGCCACCTCAGTCATCAAGACCGGGGATATCATCAGGGTTGACGGCGACACGGGCTCGGTTACCATAGTGAAGCGAGCCGGGTAATCGAAAGGCCTCATACGTGAACAGTAAGAGAAGGGGGAAATTATTGCTCCCTTCTCTTACAGCAGATCATGAGGAAGCAAGCAATGGAACTTATCCTGAATTTCAAAAACGCAGACAAAACCTCCCTTCCTCTGGTGGGGGGGAAAAACGCGAGCCTCGGGGAAATGATCAAGGCGGGAATCAGGGTGCCGCCGGGATTTGCCGTGACTACCGACAGCTACCAGACCTTTATCACAGATACCGGCATTGGTGATGCCATTTTCACACTTCTTGCGGACCTTGATGTGGATGACGTGGAAGCCCTGAACAATGCAAGCGTTTCTATCCAGAAACTCATGAACAATGCCGCCATGCCGCAACATGTTCTCGAGGCCATACAGGAGAGCTATGGGGAGCTCTGCCTGTCCTGCGGCACGGACACACTCCCGGTTGCTGTTCGATCGAGCGCCACTGCTGAAGACCTGCCAACCGCCAGTTTCGCTGGCCAGCAGGACACTTACCTCTGGATTGAGGGCGCGGACAAGGTTGTGGAGAGCGTCAAGCGATGCTGGGCCAGCCTCTATACCCCCCGGGCCATCAGCTACCGGGTGAAGAACAATTTTCCCCATGAAAAGGTGCTGATAAGTATTGGCGTACAAAAAATGGTCAACTCAAAGGCCGCCGGGGTCATGTTCACCTTGAACCCGACCAACGGTGATCCTTCAAAGGTGGTCATCGAAGGAAGCTGGGGCCTGGGGGAGACCGTGGTCTCCGGGTCCGTGACCCCGGACAAGTTTGTGGTGGACAAAGTGATCATGGAAGTGAGCGACAAGACCATTTCTTTCAAGCATATTGAATGTGTCTATAACGCCGAAAAGGGCGGAGTGATTGATGCTGATGTGGATCCCGATCGACAGAAGAAATGCTGCCTGGAGGACCGGGAAGTTATTGAACTCGTCCAGATGGCGAAACATATTGAGAAACATTACGGGCGACCCATGGATATCGAGTGGGCCATAGACCAGGATGTCCCTTTTCCGGAAAACGTCTTTATTGTCCAGGCCCGGCCTGAGACGGTCTGGAGTCAGAAAAAAAAGGAATCCGTAATCGGGAAGAAGAGCGGATACCAGCTCCTCATGGAACAGGCCATGAAGAGGATCAAAATTTCGTAGGATAGCTCATCAATCAAAGGACCAAAAACAATATCTCACACAGAGACGCAGAGGCAACAGAGTTAAAAAAATGGAAATACCTTTCTCTGGTTTTTCTGTGCCTCTAGTGAACGGAGAGAACGGGCGTGAGGCACCTTTTAGCCCGATGAGCCTGTTTTCCCATGAGACTGTCTTTGGACTGCCGCCCCTGTATATTGAGTTTTTAAGTTAATTTAATTAAGGAGGTAATGGAGTTATGAAAAGTATGAGAGATTTTATCGCCCAGGCGGAATCGGAGGGAATGCTCAAGAGGATCAAGGCGGAAGTGGACTGGGACCTGGAACTTTCCCACATTGCCAAACTGAACGAGGAACAACAGGGCCCTGCCCTCTTGTTCGAAAACGTAAAGGATTATGACTCCCCGGTCATCACCAGTGTGTGCACCACAACCCAGAGATTGTCCCTGATTATGGGTGAGCCAAGGGAATCTACCCTTGTGGACCTCATGCAGGTGTGGGTGGACAAGCACGAAAATGCAATCCCCCCAAAGTTTGTCGAGACTGGCCCTTGTAAGGAAAATATCCTAACGGGGGATGACATAGACCTTTTCAAGTTCCCGGTTCCAAAATATTATCCTCTGGATGGCGGCCGTTACTTTGGAACCGCCCATTTCGTGGTAACCAAAGACCCTGATACGGGCTGGGTGAACCTGGGAACCTACCGGTTGCAATTGCTCGACAAAAATCATCTTGGCACCCAGTTCATCAAAGGGAAGCATTCAGACATCATGCTCAAGAAATACCAGGCCATGGGCAAACCCATGCCGGTCTGCGTGGTGGTGGGATGCGATCCGCTCCTCTTTCTCATGGGTGCGTCCCGGCTCTCCGCCTTTGAATCGGAATACGATTTTGCCGGCTCCATACGCGGTGAACCCATCGAAGTGGTTAAGGCCGAAACCAACGATCTCCCGGTTCCGGCCACTGCGGAAATCGTTGTAGAAGGGGAAGTAGACGCGGATAAGTTCATGGAAGAAGGCCCTTTTGGGGAATACACCGGGTACTATTCCGGCGTGGGAACGGATCCCAGGAACTATATTGATGTAAAATGTATCACCCACCGCAACAACCCTGTATTCTGGGGAACAACAGTGGGCAGGGCCGTCACGGATACCCACATGACCATGGCCCTTACTTACGGCGCGACCCTTTGGCAGCAGCTCGTGGCCATGAAGATACCGGGTATCAAGGCGGTGTATTGCCCGCCGGAGGGATCCGGACGCTTCCTGGCCATCATCTCCATGAAGCAGATGTATCCCGGCCATGCCGACCAGGTCCTTACCGCCGCCATTTCAACGGAAATGGGGGCTTACGGTCTCAAAACCGTGATCGTGGTGGATGAGGACATCGACCCCTGGGACATCCCCCGGGTCCTCTACGCCCTGAGCTTCAGGTTCCAGCCGAACCGGTCCCAGGTTATCAAGCGGGGCAGATCAACGCCGCTCGACCCATCCCTGCCTCTGGATGCCAGGTGGATCACCGGCAGGCTCCTGCTTGATGCCACCATCCCGTATGACTGGAAGGAAAAACCCATTCCAATTGAACTCGATTCTGAATTGGTTGAGAAAATCAAGGGCCGATGGTCGGAACTGGGATTAGAGTAAGAGATATATACAGGAGACATGATCATGTCAGATGATAAAATGCTGGAAGGGAAAAGGGTCCTCCTCGTTGATGACGAGGCCGACGTGCTGGCAACCTTGGAAGAGCTGCTATTCATGTGTGACACCGTAAAGGCCGCAACTTTCAATGATGCCAGGGAACTGCTTGAATCCCAGGATTTTGATATCGCCATCCTGGACATCATGGGGGTTGACGGATACGGTCTCCTGGAAATAGCCATCAAGAAAGGGATCCCGGCGGTGATGCTCACCGCCCACGCCTTTACGCCGGACAATCTCGTCAAGTCTATCAAGGAAGGAGCCGCAAGCTACATTCCCAAGGAGGAAATAGCCAGGATCGCGGACTTCCTGGTGGACGTGCTCAAGGCCAAGGCGGCGAAGAAAGACCCATGGGAAGCCTGGCAGCGCAAGCTGCCCACTTCTTATTTTGAACGGAGGTGGGGTGCCGCATGGCAGGATACGGACAAAGATTTCTGGGAGCAGTTCAAGGCCAGCATCAAGGCCAGAGATTCGAAATAAGAGGAGGAATGATCTGTGAAACCGATTCGTTATAAGAAAGAAATGGTGGAGGAATTCTTAAGGGACGGCTACTGGACCCAGGAAACGTTCTATGATTTCTGGGAGCGCAATGCCCGTGAAAACGGCGATCGGGAGGCCCTGGTTGATTCCAAATATCGCCTCACCTGGGCGGGGGCAAAGCAGCTGGTGGGTGCCATGGCCGCTTCATGGGTTGAGATGGGCCTTGAAAAATTCTCACGGGTCATAATCCAGTCCCCGAACAGCGTGTACGGGTTCCTGGCCCGCATTGCCTGCGAGCGGGCGGGCCTGATCTCCCTGACCGTGTATCCTTACCTCCGACAGCGGGAACTGGAGTACATGACCGAAAGGACCGAGGCCACTGCGGTCATTATTCCCCACATCTACCGAAAATTCGACTACCTGGAGATGTACAAGGGGCTCAAGGAACAGTTCGCGCATCTCAAATACATTTTCCTCTTTGACGACCAGGTACCGTCCTCCGCTCCTGAGCAAACTTATTCTTTGACGCAGATGGCCCAGGCGCGGTCCCAAAAGCCCATTGATGAAGGAGTTCTTGCCGAACGGAGACTCGATCCCATCTGGAACGTAGGACTTCTCACCAGCACCACCGGGACCACGGGCCTTCCGAAGCTGGTTGAATGGCCCATCGCGCCCAGGGTCTGCACGTCCAAGGCAAGAGTGGACATCTGGAGTCTCACAAAGGAAGACACCACCATGGCAATCGCTCCCCACGCAGGCGGTGCTGCAGGAACCCTTACCTACTTTGCCGCACCCCTGGCAGGTGCCAAAACGGTCATGCTGGAGGAATTTTCCCCTGAAGGAGCGCTCGCGCTGATTGAAAAAGAAAAGGCCACTGCCATTGGGGTGGTACCCACCCACCTTGTCAGGATGCTGGAAGCGGACCCTTCCAAGTATGACTTGAGTTCGCTCAGGTTCATCCGCTCTGCGGGCGGATATCTTTCACCGCAGGTTGCCGAGGAAGCTGAAAAGGCATTCGGCGCCGTGATCACCAGTGATCTCGGGACACAGGACATGGGCTCCGTTTCAGGATGCCGGGTGGAAGATTCAACAGAACTCCGGCGCCGCACCGTGGGCCGCATGCTCCCCGGAAACAAAGTTCGCCTTTTGGGCGAGGACGGTAAAGAGGTCCCGCCCGGGGAACCCGGAACCCTCTACTTCAGGGGCCCGCATGCTCCCGCAGGCTATTACCGGGACGAGGAACTGACTGCCACCGTCTTTGACCCGGACGGGTGGACCACTACCGGAGACATTGTCAAGTTTGATCAGGGCTGTCTCTGGATCCTGGGACGCGCCAAGGACATGATCATCAGGGGCGGCCAGAATATCTACCCGGCTGAAATCGAAGGGCTCCTCAACGAGCACCCTAAGGTTGCCTCTGTTGCCATCGTGGGATATCCCGACCGGGAGATGGGAGAACGGTGCTGTGCGTGTGTTATCCCGAAGGCAGGGCAATCGTTCACCTTCGAGGAGATGGTGGAATTCCTGAAAAGCAAAAACCTGGCCATGTTCAAGCTCCCCGAAAAACTGGCCGTTATGGATGCACTTCCCACGGTGGGAGACTCCGGCAAAATAGACAAGAAGGCCCTCAAAAAGGATATCGAGGCCAAAGTAGCAGCCAACAAAATTTAGTACCTTAAAGGGATTTTGCGTTCAAAATAAGCAATAACTGTTGGTTATGATCGCATTGAATACCAAATTCCAAAATCCAAATGTCAAATCAATGTCAAATATCAAATGTCCAAATTGAGGAGCAGTTCGCACCGTTCTTTGGTCGATCTGTGCCGGTTGTTGCAGCAAGCAGGTGAGGGGAATATGTTTTGTCATTGAGACATTTGGCTTTTGCTTGACATTTGAGCTTTGTCATTTGTCATTTCCGGTCTATCCGGATTAGGGATACAGGTATGACACAAAAAGCTGTACTTATTATTTCGACCCTGGACACCAAGGGCCCCGAAACCCTCTATCTGAAAGAAAAGATAGAGGGCCTGGGAGTTGACACGCTCCTGATGGATATCTCCATGCGGGGTGACGGCCCTTCTTCTGCTGACATCACACCTGACCGGGTTGCGACCGCAGGGGGTAGCAGTATTGGAGAAATCAGTGTTTCCAGGGAACGGGCCAAGATTACCAATATTGTCATCGCGGGTGCGTCGCGCATTGCCGGGGAACTTTTTCAGCAGGGAAAGTTGGGAGGTGTTATAGGCCTCGGAGGTTCCACCGGCTCTCTCATGGCAACCGAAGTGATGCGCTCACTCCCTTTCAGTGTCCCAAAACTGATGGTGTCCTCCACCGCTGCGCTTCCGGGCCTTTCCACGCGTTACATCGGGACGGGTGATATCGCCCTTTTCCATTCCGTTGTTGAGATCTCCGGGCTTTCCAATGCCCTGAAAAATGTGCTCGACCGCGCCGCCTGCGGTGTTGTTAGCATGACACAGGGAGTGGTGACTCCTGCAAAGAATGAGGCTGGAAAAGCTATTGCCCTTACCATGCTCGGGCCATGTGAAAAATGCGCCAGCACGGTACGGAAAAGACTGGAAAGCAAGGGATATCAGGTGACCGGTTTCTCTGCCGCCGGGATCGGTGACCGGGCCATGGAGGAGATGATCGCTCACGGGCTTTTCCAGGGAGTAATTGACCTGGCACCGGGCGGCGTTGGGGAGCACCTCTTCGGGTTCATGCGGGACGCCGGACCCAGGAGGCTTGAATCGGCGGGGGAAGCAGGAATCCCCCAGGTGATCTCACTTTGCAGCGTGAACCACATGACCCCGAGGAAATCACGGTACAAGCCTGAATACAAAGACCGCCCGAAATATGATCTGGACAAATACCGGACATGGCTTCGCATGAGTGTTGATGAACTCACGCAAGTGGCACGCGTCTTTGCGGAAAAAATCAACCGTGCGAAAGGCCCGGTCCGGCTGATGGTGCCCCTGAAGGGATGGTCCTCAGTTGACCGGGAGGGAAATCCCACCTATGCTCCTGAAGAAGACCGCATTTTCATCCAGGAACTCAGGGCACAGCTCAATCCAGATCTTGAGATACGGGAAGTAAACGCCAATATGGAAGATCCTGCATTTGCTCAAGCCGTCTTTGAAGCGGCACTGGAGGTCTTTTGACACCGCGTACAGTAAAGACTGCTGTGGGCGCCTATGACCTGGAGGCATCCGTGCAGAAAATCGGGGAAAACCTTCTCGTGGCTATCTGGGGCGGGGAGCTTCCACATATCGGCGCAGTAGCCATTGCACAGCCGAGACCGAGCTTGAAGGATCCTGACCGAATCAGCTCCACTGCATCAGTCTTCTGTCTCGTAGGGCACAAAGAGGATGATCTCGCCAAAGCCACTGCAGAAATCCTGGCCGCCACGCTCAATACAACGGTGGTTGTAACGGCTGGTATTCACTGGGACAACCTGGATGCCGGAGGGATCAGGAAGGTTCTTCAAAACAGTGAGATTCTTATCGATCTTCTATTGCAGGAAACAGCATCACTCTCCTCTCACGCAAAAGGGGAGTAGAGATCCGGGTCCAGAGGACGTAGGCTTTGGGCCACCCTGGAACGGGCTATAATCGCCAGCGACAGCTGACGATACACAGACGCCAGAAGAGTAAGGAGCAATAAATTCATGAAAAAACGAATCGTTATCGGTATTGCCGGGGCGAGCGGCGTGATTTACGGTGTCCGGATGCTCCAGTTGCTCCAGAGCAAGGACTATGAAATCCATCTCATCGTGTCTGAGGCCGGGGTAAGAAACCTCAAGATTGAGACCGGCTATGATATTGATCAGATAGGGACCCTGGCAGACCATGTGTACGATAATCGAAACATGGCCGCTACCCTCGCAAGCGGATCATTCCTCACTGAAGGAATGGTCGTCATTCCCTGTACCATCAAGACGCTCTCCGGAATCGCAAACTCCTACTCCAACAACCTGATCGTCAGGGCAGCGGATGTGACGCTCAAGGAAAAGCGAAAACTGGTCCTGGTGGTCCGGGAAACTCCCCTTCACAAGGGCCATTTGAGATTGATGACCATGGCGGCCGACATGGGCGCCCACATCCTGCCCCCTGTCCCGTCGTTTTATCACAAACCGGAGACCATTGAGGACATCCTGGATCAAACCATCGGGAAGATTTTTGATTATCTCTCAATAGAGCACAATCTGTTCAAACGGTGGCAGGGTGAAGAGGAGCAGTAGAGAGAAAAACTGCTTACGGTGTTCTTTGACATTTGACTTTTTGCGTGATCTCTTCTGCTGCCTGTTTTGTGTTTCTGATCAGCATCTGCATTGCCTTGTCGTCCAGCCCTGTCTTGAACCCCACAACCCAAATAGCTGATGGCACCTGCTTCCATTCCCTTATGGGTGAAGCTACGGCCCATACCCCTGAGAGATACTCCTCGTAGTCAGTTGCGTATCCCCTTTCCTTTGCCTCACGAACCTCTCTCATATAAAGCTCCGGATCCGTTATGCTGTTCTCGGTAAACCGTGGAATTTTATTTTGCATGATAATTGTTCTGGATTGCTCCTCCTCCATTGACGCCAGCATCACCTTTCCCGTTGCCCCCGCAAAAAGAGGAATATTCGATCCTTTTGGGGAAGTAATCTTCAGATCCTGCCTCGACTCCACCACATCCAGTATGGTAATGCGCATTCCATTCAGCACGCCAAGGTATGCGGTTTCCCTGGTCTTCTCCATGAGATCCTCCAGCACAGGTCTGGCCAGGTCCTTGAGATCAATCTGCGAATAGGCCCGTTTCCCCAGTTCGAAAAGGGTAAACCCGAGGGTGAATTTCCTGGTCCTCGGGTCACGCAACACGGCTCCCAGATCTTCCAGCGCGGAAACCACCCCGTGAACCGTGCCTTTGCTCATCTCCAGCGCTTCCGCCAATTCGCTCAGGCCGGCGCCGTCGTCCGACTTTGAAATGAGTTGCAGTATCCGAAACGCTTTTCCGACTGCAGGGGCATGATATGCTCGCTTCATTGTTCACCTCGCTGAACTTTTGTGTATTTTTGCACTTTTGCAGTTGCGTTGTCAACCCGAAACACGGTTATATCAATATTGATATAATACATTGTAATTCAAGCAGTTCAATGCTTTTTTCTTGACAACATCGCTTGTTCTGCTATTATTTGATTTACATGATATGTTCTTCATTCTGAACAAAGGCGGTTTTTCTTTTTTTGATCAAAGGGAAATGAAGATGCGTAAGACAAAGACACCCAGCAGGCTTGAAAAGGTTCTTGCAGCAGGGCACCTTGCAGTCACGTCCGAATGCGGTCCCCCCAGGGGGAGTGATCCAGCTGTCATCATAAAAAAGGCCGAGATGATCAAAGACCATGTTGATGCAATTAATGTCACGGATAACCAGACCGCGATGACAAGATTGTGCAGCCTGGCCTCGGTGATTCACCTGAAGGCAATGGGCCTTGAACCGGTCCTCCAGATGGTAGTGCGTGACCGAAACCGGATTGCGCTGCAGAGTGATATCCTGGGGGCTGCCTCTTTTGATATCAACAATATCCTCTGCCTCTCCGGAGACCATCAGAAATTCGGCGATTGCCCTGATGCCCAGAACGTGTATGACATTGATTCCATGCAGCTCATACGCATGGCCAGGCACATGAGGGATGAGGGGAAATTTGTGGGAGGAGATGACATCAACCGGCCTCCCCGGATGTTTGTGGGAGCTGCGGCGAACCCTTTTGCCGACCCGTTTGAGATTCGCGTTTCCCGGCTTGCCAAGAAAATAGAGGCTGGTGCTGAGTTCATTCAAACCCAGTGCATCTATAATCTCGATAAGTTCGAACTGTGGCTGAAACAGGCCCGTGAACGGGGACTCCATGAAAAGGCTTTCATCCTTGCGGGGATAACTCCCATGAAGTCGGCGGGCATGGCAAGATACATGAAAAACCGCGTCCCCGGCATGGATGTCCCGGATGAGCTTATCAAGAGGCTGAGCAGCGTCCCGCCAAAAAAACAACCCGAGGAGGGAATCCATATCTGCGTGGAGACCATCGAGCGTCTCAAAGAAGTTGAGGGGGTCAGCGGATTTCATATTATGGCCATAGAGTGGGAGGAAAGGGTTCCGGAGATCGTGGAAAGAAGCGGGCTTTATCCGAGACCGAAAACTGGTTAGCTCCCAAGAACTCGTCACTGAGGAGAGAAAGACTGATGTCATATTTTGTGGTAAATGAAAACTGTAATGGATGCCTCTCGTGCGTGGAAAACTGCCCTGCAAATGCATTGAGTTTTCGAGATAATGGTGAGAAGCGTACAATTCTCCATAATATGGCCAGATGCGTCAGGTGCGCCAATTGCTGGCGGGTCTGTCCTCAACAGGCAATAGAATTCCAGCACTTCATGGAAAACCAATGGGATGAGGTCAAGACCCTGAACCTGGTTTATTGCAAGGTTTGCGGGGAACCCATATACACTGCAGACCTCGAGGAAACCATTACTGGCAAGACCGGAAGAGAAATCGAAGCCCTTTGTCCGAAACACAGGGGATTGAATTTTGCTGCCAGGCAGGCCCTGGTGCTTTCCGGGAGAAGAGGATAAGGAGAGGTGAAACATGATCGTAGCTGATCTGAAACCGATTCGTGAGATAGCCGAATCAATAGCATCATTCAAGAAAGTCACCGTAATTGCGTGCGGCGGGTGCGTATCTGTTTGCCTGACCGGCGGCGCCAGAAGTGCGGAGGTACTCGCAAGAGACCTCTCTCATCCCAGGCATTACAAGAAACGCCCGCCGACCTTTGACACGGAAACCATCCAGAGACAGTGCGAAAAGGATTTCGTTGCCGCGTATCTCAAGGTCCCTCATGACACCGATGCCATTCTGTCAATGGCCTGCGGTGCAGGCGTCCAGACGCTGGCAGAGACCTTCGGTGAACTCCCTGTTATCCCGGCGCTCAATACCAGTTTTCTTGGATCGCTGGATGAGCCGGGGATATGGCGCGAAAAATGCCAGGGATGCGGAAACTGTGTGCTTGCCTTTACCGGCGGCATCTGCCCGGTTACCCGATGTGCGAAGCACCTTCTCAACGGGCCCTGCGGTGGTTCAAGTAACGGCAAGTGCGAGATAAGTAAGGATGTCGACTGTGCCTGGCAATTGATCATAGACCGCCTAAAGGCTCTTGGCAGGCTTGATGACTATGAAAAAATATTTCCCATCAAGGACTGGTCATCGGACCGTGGGGGCGGCCCCCGCACGATGGGAATTTCAAGAGTGAGGGACCAGGAGTCGCCGGCCCCTTGAAATAGCAGAGTCACTTTTTTCTTTAAGCGCAACATATCATTTAGAAAGGAGAATATTATGGCTGAACGTAAATCAGATTTATCATCAGCGGAGAGCCTGCGCAAGACAAGGACCTACGGGAAAGTGCGATGCCACAATCCCAGTTGCATGGAAAGGATCCAGCCGCCTCCCGGGGCTGATCATGTCAAATGCCCCACCTGTGGTATGGAATATCGAATCTACTGGGTCAACCCGCAGCTTCCCCGCATACGCGGCCCAGTATGGGATGTCAACAGGAAGATAGCAGAAGAAAAACTGGCTCAGCTCGAGTCACAGACGCCCAAGAAGGCTAAAAAGAAAGGGGGAAAATAGCATGGCCTTAGACAGAAAAGTAGCCTACATTAATCTCACCACCGGTGAGATAGAAATCAAGCCCATTCCGCTTGAGATACGAAAAAAATTCCTGGGAGGCAGGGGACTTGACGCGTATTTGCTTTACAACCACACCAAGAAAGGGGTTGACCCGCTTGGCCCGGACAATGTGCTGCTCTTTAGCGGAGGAATCCTGACAGCCACCTGTGCCTCGGCAACAGCCAGAACTCATGTGATGGCGAAGTCCCCTCTTACCGGGTTACTGGGTAG
>DREN01000436.1 GCA_011051075.1 Deltaproteobacteria bacterium
CAATTGAATGCAATGGCTGCGTACACATCGGGGAAGCTGAAGATAGAGGGGGACCTGATGAAGTCGCAGTTGGTGGAGAAGCTTTTTAAGTTAGGAGTGAGCTAGAGTGCCTAAAGTGAGCTAAAGTTGGGGAGAGATGGAGAACAGGGAGCTTGCAAAAAACCTAGAAGGAAGGACAAAGAAATTTGCTGTTGAAATAATCAGACTTTGTTCGAGATTACCCAATAGTCCTGAGGGTAGAGCGGTAAGGAATCAACTAACCAGATCTGGGACATCCATAGGAGCGAATTATAGGGAAGCGAACCGTGCTAGGAGCAGGGCTGATTTTAGGAGCAAGATTGGGATATGCGCGAGTGAAGCGAGTGAGACTGGATATTGGCTTGAGGTTGTAGCTGAGATAGGGTGGGTTAGTGAGGGGGTTTTGAAGGGGATCAAAGAAGAGTGCGATGAGCTATTGGCGATATTTTCATCCATAGGGAAGAACGTAAGGTAAATGGTAAGCGGGGCTCACAACTTTAGCTCACTTTAGCTCACGCCTAACTCATAACTTTGTGGGAGGTAATTCGATGTCCACAGGAATCAGGGATAAGGTTGCCATTATAGGGATGGGGTGCACTAAGTTCGGAGAGCGATGGGACGTTGGAGCAGAAGAACTCATGGTGGAAGCGTTCGAGGAGTGCATCCAGGATGCCGGGATAGACCGCGACGAGATTCAGGCGGCGTGGCTGTCCACGTGCCTGGAGGAGATAAACGTGGGCAAGAGCGCCTTGTCTCTGTCCACGACCCTGAGGCTGCCCTTCATCCCGGTGACCAGGACCGAGAACTTCTGCGCCAGCGGCACCGAGGCCTTCAGGGGTGCGGTGTATGCCGTGGCCTCAGGCGCCTACGACATCTGCCTTGCCCTGGGTGTGGAAAAGCTCAAGGATACCGGCTACGGCGGGCTGCCCAACCCGGGGTCCAACTGGGGATCCCTCGCCTGGCTGTGGTGGCCCAACGTGACCGCGCCCGGGGCCTTTGCCCAGCTTGCCACGGCCTACGCGGCCAAGTACCGGGTCCCTGAAAACGATCTGAAGAGGGCCATAGCCCATGTCTCGGTCAAGAGTCACGCCAACGGAGCCCTCAACCCCAAGGCCCACCTCCGCAGGCCCGTGACCGAGGAACAGGTCATGTCCGCCCCTATCATTGCCTATCCCCTGGGACTGTATGACTGCTGCGGGGTGAGCGACGGAGCGGCCTGTGCCATTGTGACCACGGTGGAAAAGGCCAAGGACATGGGCAAGAAGGACTTGGTGACGGTCAAGGCCCTCCAACTGGCGCTCAGCAATGGTGAGGAGATGGGCTACAACCAATGGGATGGAGATCACTTTGTGACCACCGCAAAGTGCAGCGCGAGGGCCTACCAGGAGGCCGGGATCAAGAACCCGAGGGAAGAGATCAGTATGATGGAGGTGCACGACTGCTTCTCAATTACAGAGTTGGTTACTTATGAGGATCTTCACATATCAGAGCGAGGTCAAGCAGTCAAAGACGTGCTCGACGGCTTCTACGACCGCGACGGCGGTGTGCCCTGCCAGGTGGACGGGGGTTTGAAGTGTTTCGGCCATCCCATCGGGGCCTCGGGGCTGAGGATGCTTTATGAGATGTATTTACAATTTCATGGCCGAGCAGGCGAGAGGCAGATCGAAGACCCGCGGTTCGGTCTCACTCATAATTTGGGTGGAGTTCCGTTTATGAATATTTGCAGCATTGCGATTGTGGGGAAATATGGGGATTAGGCTTAAGGCGTCAGGCGCAAGGCAGATGGCAGCGATTCGGAAACGGGAGCCGGAAGCTCAGAACTTATTATGAATGATGAAGGCATCCATGCTGCGAATTAAACCCATAATGAACTCATCAGCAGAGGACGTACTGTCGTTTAAGACGTGCTGTTCCCTTCGGGTATGGGACCAGAACCTTGAGATTCATGTCACCAACACGGGCGGGGAAGAGACGGAGGTCCACAGTTATTTTGACCTTGTGGGGAAGCGTGGAACGAGGAGGGTGGAAAACCTCATGCCGTACGGCACGCAGCGGCTCAAACCCGGGCAAACCGTTGCGTTTTACTGCTACATGGACGAGAAGGAGTGGGAGGAGGCCCGGGAAATAGTCTTTTTTGATGGGAAGGGACAGGCCTACGCCGTGAAAATAGGTTCCGTAGGTAGGGGGGGGGACGTGAGGCAGAATGGAAAAAGGCGGAAGGATAAACGATGGAAATCATTCAGTACAGTGAAGAGCACAGGATTTTTAGAGAGGCTGTGCGAAGGTTCTTTGAAAAGGAGGTTATTCCCTACGTGGATGAGTGGGAAGAGGCGGGTATCGTGCCTAAAAGCGTGTGGCGAAAAATGGGGGAGCAGGGTTTTCTCTGCATGCAGGTCCCGGAGGAATACGGGGGACTGGGTGCAGATTTTCTCTACTCGGTGATCCTTTCCGAGGAACTGGTTAAGACAAATCACACGGGTTTGGCGGCCCCGCTGCACAGCGACGTGATCGTCCCTTATATCACCTCCTTTGCATCGGAAGAGCTCAAGAAGAAGTATTTGCCAAAATGCGTCTCCGGGGAGATAATCACGGCCTTCGGCAAACCCATCTCAAAGTTCCAGAACACCCAGTTCAAGCTGGTGGAAATGGCCACGGAGGTGAAGCTGGGGCGCACTTTCCTGGACAAGCTCATTGTGGACCATATGGAGGGAAAGAATATCGTGGTGGAGGTCTCCATGGCCAAGTACTGGACCACGGAGATGGCCATGCGGGTGGCGGACCGCTGCGTGCAGCTCCACGGGGGCTACGGGTATTGCGAGGAGTACCCCATGGCCCGGGCGTGGCGGGATACCCGGGTCCTTTCCATATTCGCGGGGACCAACGAGATCATGAAGACCATTGCCGCTAAGTTCATGGGGTTATGAGGTTAAAGGGACTGGAACACCGATGCTAATGCCCTATCAAAGGTCTTGATCCGCCTGATGCCGTTTCTTTGGCACACGGCCACGTGTAACAGATCCCTGAAAAAAATCTTCTCTAGCCGCCGGAAACAGGTATATGCAGGTCCACTACGTCGCCGTTGCGCAATGGGTAATCGTACCCCTTCAGCTCTCCGTTTACAAACACGTGGATCATGATATCGTCCCATTGCTCCGAAGGTCCGAGTGAGGGGAGGGCCCACAGGAGGTCCCGCACCGTGGCTCCTTCTTCCAGGTCCACGGTTTGGGCTCCCCCCTTTGAAGCGCGTTCGGCCCCACTGGTGCCCCCCACGGCGAAGGTGGATCGTAGGGTGATCTTCACGGGATCCTTCTCTTTTCTTGTCCGTTCTCAGGCGTTATTGGCCAGGCCGTGCTTTTTCACCCAGTGGCCCGCCTCTATGGGCGAGGCGAGGATGTGAACCCCTGCCTTTTGCAGAGCCTCGTGCTTGCCCTGCACCGTGCCGGCCTTGCCCCTCACTATGGCCCCGGCGTGACCCATCCTCTTGCCGGGGGGCGAGAGTTTTCCTGCAATGTAAGCGGCCACCGGCTTTGTGACGTGGGCGGCGATGAACTCCGCTGCCATCTCTTCCTGGGCCCCTCCCACTTCTCCCACGATGATCATGCCGTGGGTGTGCTTGTCTTCCTCAAAGAGCTTCAGTATTTCCGGGAGGTTCATGAGCACCACGGGATCAGCCCCCATGCCCACCACAACGCTCTGGCCGGCGCCGTTGTCAGACAGGATTCCCGCAAACTCATAGGACAGGGTTCCGCTGCGGGAGACGATGGCCACCTTGCCCGGGGCAAAGAGGGAGGCAGGCATGATGCCCAGCTTGCCCTTGCCCGGGACGAGGATTCCCGGGGTGGTTGGCCCCAATGCCACGACCCCGCTCCTCCTGGCAGTTTCTTTCATCTTCATCACGTCGTGAACCGGGATGTGTTCAGGGACGATGACGATGAACTTGATGCCCGCATCCACATTTTCATAAAAGGCATCCAGAACAAAGGGTGCGGGCACAAAGAAGACCGAGGCATTGGCGCCGGTTTCCCTGACCGCCTCCTCCGCGGTGTCAAACACGGGCACACCATGGACTTCGGCGCCGCCCTTTCCCGGGGTCACGCCGGCGACCACATTGGTGCCGTACTCCAGCATCCACTTTGTCTGGACGCTGCCGATTCGTCCCGTGATTCCTTGGACCAGTACCTTGGTGTTGTCGTCTATAAGCACTCCCATTGATACGTCTCCTTTAAACCATTCCCACGACTTCGAACAGTTTCTCCACTGCCTTTTCTGTGGGTGTTTCCGTGACTACGTGAACCCCCCCGGACCTGAGGATCTCCCAGGTTTCTTCCTGCCTGTTGCCCAGTGCCTTGGCCACCACGGGAATCTTGAGGTCACGCTCCTTGATGAACCGCACTACCCCTTTGGCCCCTTCGTGGATGGGATTGATCCCCCCATAGACGTTGATGAGAAGGGCCTTGAGACCAGGCTTGCTGGTGACCAGTTCCATGCAGCGGTACAGCAGTTCTTCCGTGATTCCGCCTCCTGTCTCGAGGAAATTGGCCGGTTTCAGCTTGTCACCGATGATGTCCATGCTGGTCATGCCGAGCCCGGCGCCGGAGGAAATGATGCCAATGTCTCCGTCCAGGTCCAGATAAGTGACCCCGATCTCCTTGCCCTTCTTTTCCAAGGGATTTTCAAGGTGGGTCTTGGGG
Organism: Deltaproteobacteria bacterium; assembly: GCA_011051075.1. Taxonomy (GTDB): domain Bacteria; phylum Desulfobacterota; class DSM-4660; order Desulfatiglandales; family Desulfatiglandaceae; genus Desulfacyla. The sequence goes on from DREN01000436.1 coordinate 4,710, forward strand.
TCCGGAATCACTCCTTTCAGCCTCCCGACGGCCGAGTCATCCACTTCAAGAACCGCATCCAGTGCCATGAAAGACCCTTCAGGGGTCATAGCGAGCGGGTTTATCTCGCATATAAGGGCCTCGTATCTGGAAAAAGCCTTGTAAAGCTGCGTCAGGACACCGGTCGCCTTGCCCAGGAGGGGCCCGGTCATCCCGATTTGCCGGAGGAGGCCCCTGGCATGGTACGGATGGAAGCCGAAAAACGGGTCCACGGACACGGAAGCAACGGCTCCGGGGCTCTTCTCCGCGGCCTTTTCTATGTGGACGCCCCCCTCCATGGAGGCGATGACGACCGGTTTACCCTCGAAACCGTCCACTGTGATTCCCATGTACATCTCTCTTTCAACGGGAACCTTCTGGGTTATGAGGACGGTTTCCACCTTGAGCCCCTTGATCTCTTTTCCCAAGAGCTGCCCGCAGACCTTTTCCAGTTCTTCCTCATCCTTGGCATCTTTGATGCCCCCTGCCAACCCCCGGCCCCCCACCAGGACCTGGGCCTTCACCATCACGGGATAGCTGAGATCCTTCGCCACCAATCGGGCTTCTTCGGGCGAGGAAGCCAGGCCCCTACGGGGTACCGGAATGCCCAGCTTCTCAAAGATGTCAGCCGCTTCGTGTTCGTGTAACCGCATGAGTTCATTCTCCTTTTCTGTTACTCGCCAACCTGTGAAAAGATTGGCAAAAGAAACCCCCCAAGGTTCAGGGGGTCCGTGTTGATGCCAAAAAATGCTTGACAAATTGATTTTATACGTAAATTCTAACTAATTATCAACTTGTTTTTGCCTTTCCCCGGGGAGACGATCGCATCGGCCCCTGCGTGGTCGGCTACCCTTCGAGTTTCCCTTGCCCTTTCGGGCCCGCAAGAGGCAAATTTCCGGCCGTTGTCAGTCCCTGGAATGATTTCACGCGTGCTGGGGATCATTCAAGGGAGGGGGGAATTTGTTATATTTGAGGCGGGATACACGCGGGCGCCCGAAGGAAAGGCTCAGTCAGAGGGAAAGACACAGCTAACCAAGACAGAGGGAGGTCAACATGGGACTGAAGACAAAAGAAGAATACATAGAATCCATTGCCGCTATGAAACCCACTGCATACATGTTCGGGGAAAAAGTGGAGAGCGTGGTGGACAACCCCCGGCTGAGGGCCGGAATCGAGGCCACCGGGGCCACTTATGAGGTCGCACACTTGGACGAATACAAGGACCTGGTGGTGACCCAGAGCCCTCTTTTGAACGAGCCGGTCAACCGGTTCACACTGCCCCCTTCCAGCATCGATGACCTGGTGGCCCGCGTAAAGGTGAACCGGATTTTGGGTAATTACGTAGGAACCTGCCATCAGCGGTGCACCGGGCTGGATTGCCTTTCCACCCTGTCCATCGTCACCTACGATATCGACCAGAAATACGGTACCAACTATTATAAAAACTTCATGGAATTCCTGAAACACATGCAGAAGAATGACCTGGTGGGCAACGCCGGAGTGACGGACGTCAAGGGTGACCGGTCCAAGGGACCGTCCGATCAAGAAGACAAGGACATGTACGTGAGAGTGGTGGACAAGAATTCCGATGGTATCGTGGTGCGGGGGGCCAAGGTACACCAAACCGGCTCTCTGTCTTCCCACGAGATCATCGTACTGCCCACCCGTGCCATGAGAAAGGGGGACGAGGACTATGCCCTGGCCTTTGCCATCCCTTCCGACACACCTGGGCTCATTCACGTGGTGGGCCGCTCCAGCCTCGACAGGAGGGAGCTGGAAGGGTGCGACATCGGGAACGTGAGGTATTCCAAGTACTGCCCCACCCTGATTTTTAACGACGTCTTCGTGCCCTGGGAACGGGTATTCATGTGCGGGGAAGTGGAATTTGCCGTTGACATGGTTGTGAAATTCTCCGCTTTCCACCGGCAGAGCCACGGGGGCTGCAAGTCAGGGAAGATCGACGTAATGCTGGGAACCGCCCTCACCTTGATGGACTACAACGGCACATCCAAGGCTGGTCACCTCAAGCAGAAGGCCATTGACATGATCCACCGGGCCGAGACCCTTTACGGGTGTTGCCTTGCTGCCTCCTACGAAGGCAAAAAGATGCCTTCGGGGACGTATTATATTGACACAGTCCTGGCAAACGCCTCGAAGATACACGAAGGCAAGGAGATGGCTGAGGCCATTAGGTTGATGGTGGACATGTCGGGCGGTTTCGTGGCGGACCTGCCGTCGGACAGGGACTTTGAAAATCCTGAAATCGGAGACCTGCTCAAGAAATACATGAAAGGAGTTGCCGGAGTGCCCGTGGAACATCGCGTGAAGATGTTTCGCCTGGCCGAGAAACTGGCCATGGAAAGCGCCGATACCATCTCCGATATCCACGGGGGAGGCTCCCCGGAGGCCCATAGAATCACCATTTTCAGAGAGACCGATGTGGAGGCCAAGAAAAAGGCGGCCAAGAGGCTTGCGGGAATAGAAGAGGGCTGATGCTGCCAGTGGACCGAACATTCCGCAGGGGGCCATGCCCCATATCTCTGTGGTCCTCCTGCGGAGCTTTTTTTGCATCTCCTGCCAGATGCAACAGCGCCACAGAATGGTGCGATTTCCAGGAGTGTGGCTTGAGACCCCCAGTGAGGCCGCTTCGAGGACACCCCGTTCCCCGGGCGGACAATTGATCAGATTTTACACGAACATGGTCAAGACCCATGGGTAATTCGGGAGCCAAAGAAACAACAAGTGGAAGTTCCACACCACAATACGACGTGGTGATCATTGGCGCCGGCGTGGTGGGCAACGCCATTGCCAGAGAACTGTCCAGATATGCGCTGCGGATCGCCGTTGTGGAAAAGGAACTGGACGTGGGGATGGGCACCAGCGCCAGAAACAGCGGGGTGTTGCACTCAGGGATCCACTACAAACCGGGGTCCCTCAGGGCAAAGCTCAATGTTGAAGGCAATTCCCTCATGGAAGGTCTGTGTCGTGAGTTAAAGGTGAAAATCCAGTATATCGGGAAACTCACTGTGGCGGCCGAAGATGAGGAGATGCCCACCCTCCATGCCCTGAAGGAGCAAGGTGAGGCCAACGGGGTGCCGGGCCTGGAGATACTGGATCCGGAGGACATGGAGAAGCTCCAGCCGGGGGTGAGAGGGCTCAAGGCCCTCTTCTCGCCTACCACGGGCATCATCTGTCCTTACACCTTCACCATAGCCCTTGCTGAAAGCGCTCTTCTCAACGGTGTGGACTACTTCCTGGGGGAGGAGGTCCGTGAGGTCAAGCGGAACGGACAGAAATTCACTGTCCGCACGAGGAAGGGGCTTGGGCTCGTTTCCAAGGTCTTGGTGAATGCTGCCGGGGTCCTTTCAGACAAGGTATGCCGGATGTTGGGGATCAACGACTATACTATCTACCCCTGCCGGGGGGAGTACCTCGTGCTGGACAAGCGACTGGGGCACCACCTTTCCACCCTGGTGTATCCCGCTCCCCACAAGGGCAAGGCCGGCCTCGGGATCCATCTGACTAAGACTGTGGACGGCAACATCCTGGTGGGCCCCAGCAACGAATACGTGGACGGCCCCGAGGACTGGGCCACAACCAGCTATATCATGGGGAAGTTGAGGGAAGAGGGTGAGAAGCTCCTGCCCTCCCTGACCACTTCGGACATCATACGGAGTTTTTCCGGGATACGGGCCAAGCAGGCCCCGCCGGAAGAGGGAGGGTTCAGGGACTTCGTCATAGAGTCCAGGACGGATGTTCCTGGGTTCGTCAACCTGGTGGGCATAGAGAGCCCCGGGCTCACGTCATCGCCGGCCATCGCCCGCATGGTAAGGGACATGGTCTCAGCTCTGGTGCCGTTGCGGGAAAAGCCTGAGTTCAAGCCGGAGCTGGACCGGATGACGGGCTACTTTCATGAGCTCTCAGCCGAGGAGCAGGCGGACCTGGTGGCCAAGGACAGGGATTACGGGGAGATCGTGTGCCGGTGCGAGCAGATCACCCGAAAGGAAGTGTTGGAGGCCATTGAAAATCCCCTTGGGGTTAAGAGTGTTACGGCCCTCAAGTTTCGGGCCCGGGTGATGATGGGGCGCTGCCAGGGAGGCTTTTGCCTTCCCAAGATTGTGCGGATCCTGCAGGAGGACTTTGGATACAGACCGGAGGATTTCTTTCTCTACAGGGAAGGCTCCCACTTGTTTACAGGGCGGGTGAGGAGTTGAAGGGCTGATGGGACCGAAGGAGTTGAAAAAAGGTGTCGTTGTGGTGGGTGGCGGGCCGGCCGGGCTTGCCGCGGCGGTGTCGGCCAAGGCCAGTGGATGCGATGACGTTGTCATCATCGAAAGGGGGAGGATGCTGGGCGGCATCCTCAACCAGTGCATTCACGACGGTTTCGGCCTGCACCGGTTTAAAGAGGCCCTGAGCGGCCCCGAGTACGCGCAGCGTTTCATCGACCAGGTCCAAGACCTGGGAATCGAAACCCTGCTCAACACCATGGTGCTGTCGATCAACGATTCGCGGGAAATACTGGCGTCCTCCCGGGAGGGCCTTTTCAGGATCCGGGCCGGTGCCGTCGTGTTGGCCATGGGATGCAGGGAAAGGACAGCCGGGGCAATTTTCCTTCCCGGAACACGTCCTGCGGGAGTGTACACCGCGGGAGTGGCGCAAAACCTTATCAACCTCCAAAATATCATGGTGGGTGAAGAAGCGGTCATCATGGGCTCGGGGGATATCGGATTGATCATGGCCAGGCGCCTGGCCCTGGAGGGGGCAAGCGTCAAGGGGGTATACGAGATCCTTCCCTACCCCAGCGGTCTCCCGCGCAACATTCAGCAGTGTCTCAAGGATTTCGGGATCCCTCTTCACCTGAGCACCACGGTGGTGGAGCTCCATGGCAGAGCCAGGCTCAAGGGCGTCACGGTAGCGCGTGTGGATGAAGCCAGGAGAGTCATACAGGGGACCGAAAGTTTCATTCCCTGTGACACGCTGCTGCTGTCAGTGGGGTTGATACCTGAAAACGAGCTTTCCAGGGAGGCTGGGGTGGCCATTGAACCCCTGACGGGCGGCGCCCTGGTAGACGATACCCTGATGACAAGCGTGGAAGGGGTATTTTCCTGTGGAAACGTGCTGCACGTGCACGACCTCGTGGACCATGTGTCAGAGGAGGCGGACATGGCGGGGCATTTTGCGGCCCGTTTCGCTGTCGGTGAGATGAAACCGCGAGACTCCTATATTCCTATTGCGCCCGGCCGTGGCGTAAGATATGTGCTGCCGCAGAAGATCAGCGGCGAGATGGACGTGGTGATCTCCCTTCGGGTGGCGGAGCCCATGGAGCAGAAGGCCATCGTGGGCAGGGACCAGAACGGCAGGGGAATCTTTAGAAAGAAGCAGGTGAAACTGCATCCCGCGGTCATGATGCGCATCAAGGTCAAGAAGGAGAAACTCCAGGGTGTGAGTTCTATGGAGGTGGGAGTGGAAGGATGAAAAAGGAGCTGGTGTGCGTGATATGTCCCAACGGCTGCTTTTTGGAGGCGGACGTGGTCCAGGGTGAGAGCGGGACCGAGGTTCGCCAGGTAGAGGGAGCCCTGTGCAAGAAGGGGGTAAAATGGGCCAGCCAGGAGCTGGTGGAGCCCCTGAGGACCATAGCAAGCAGTGTGCTGGTGGAAGGGGGTGAAATTCCCCTGGCCAGTGTCAGGACGGATCAGGCCATACCGCTCGAGGCCATAGGCCGGGTCATGGAAGAGATAAAAAAGATCACCGTACGGGCACCCGTGCGTATCGGCGACGTGATATTGGTTAGGCCTTCAGGCGCTGCATGCAACATCATCGCCACGAGAAACGTGTCTCCAAAGGGGGGTCAATAGGGTCCGAACCCTGCCGAGGGTTTCGCGCTACCGCCCTCAGGCTCCGCTGGAGGGGGGGTAGTCCAATCCATTGAACCTGCTCCAATTTCTCCACTCACGTGGGGAACCAGGGCCCCGGTCCCCGGAAAGACGCACCAGATGATCCGGGCCACGGCGCCCAAGGGGTCTCAGTTTCAGCCACTAAGTGCAGCGCACGTGAGGCTTTCGGGAAAGGAGCGCGGTGTCTCGTCCCGCCGGGGATACCGCCTGAAAGGGGTGCCCCATTAGGACGATTCCGGTCTGAAGAGGGGGACGTAAGTATCCTCGCCCGAGTAAACGTCTCCTTTTACAAGATGGCGATCCATGTGGACCCTTTTGCCTATGAGATCCATGGTCGCCTGGTCCGGTTGAATCCCATCGAGGTTACCCAGGACAAAAGGCCCTTCGTCCAGTTCCACCATCACCACGATGTAAGGAGGCTTGCGTCCCTCTGGAGCCACACGAATGACCGTAAAGGTCTTGACGGTGCCTCCGCCGCCGAGAGTAACGGGTTCCAGGGCAGTGGCACCGCAGGCCCTGCACACCGCCGTGGGTGGAAAGCTTACGGTTTGGCACTTTTTACATTTGAGGCCCACAAACCGGCCTTTCTCGAGGTTTTTCTGGTACTCGTCGTAGGTAATGGGGTAAGCCATGTCCTAACTCCTCAGTATAATGTTACATACGGTGCCGAGGTCGCCTCCCAGGGTATCCACCAGGCCGACCGTGGCCCCTTCCACCTGGCGCTCATCGCATTCACCCCGCAGTTGCTGCACAATTTCCGTAACCTGGGCTGCTCCAGTGGCCCCTATGGGGTGCCCCTTGGCCTTTAAGCCACCGGAAGGATTTATTACCACCTTACCCCCAAAGGTAGTCTCTCCCTTTGTGGCTGCATCGTAGCCTTTGCCAAATTCGTAAAAGCCAAGGCCTTCAATGGCGAGGATCTCTGCAATGGTGAAACAATCGTGCAGTTCTACCACGTCTATATCAGAAGGGGTTAGGCCTGCCTGGTGATAGGCCTGCCGTGCAGCTTCTTCCCTGGCTCGTACCCTGGTTATGTCCCTTTGTAAATAGAGACCTCCGCATGCGGCCTGACCCATCCCTGCGATGTATATGGGCTTGTCGACTAGATCCTTTGCCCTATTTACCTCCGCTATGACGACCGCCGCAGCTCCATCCGAGAAGGGACAGCAGTCGAACAATTGAAGGGGGTCGGCCACCATCATGCTGTTTAGCACCGTATCCACGTCAATTTTTTTACGGAAATGGGCCTTGGGGTTCAGGGCGCCATGGCGATGATTCTTCACTGCCACCTCAGCCGTGTGCTTCTTGAGCTCAGGGAACTCCACCCCGTACTTGGCCGTGTACATGTGCGCTGCCATGGCAAAGACCCCTGGAAAGGTTATGCCCGCTGTGGACTCGTGCTGGGCATGGGAGGCCATGGCAAATGTCCTGGTGGCAAGAGGGGTTCCCATGATGGTGGCCCTTTCGGTACCACCAGCCAGAACAAGGTCATAGATTCCACCTGCCACCAATAAGGCGGCCTGCCTGATGGCCACTGTGGCAGTGGCGCAAGCGCACTCAAAACGGACAGCAGGGGCAGAAGTGGGTAGTCCCAGTTCCGAGTGAGCAAAGGGGGCCATGTGGAGCTGTCCCTCTTCAAAACCTCCAAGGCAGTTGCCAAAAAAAAGGGCCTGGATGTCTTTTGGCTCCACGTTGGACTTGGTTATTGCCTCAAGGCCCGCCTCAGCGAACATCTCAAGGTTGGTTTTCTCTGAGACCCCGAATTTTGTCATTGCTACGCCTAGAACTGCTACTTCTCTCATTGTAACTCTCCCTGTGGAAATCCACCCTTGATCCCTGCGATAAAGGGCGATTGATTCGGTTTATGTGCCAATGGTTAGGCTCACTTGAGCGAGTGTTGGAAAAGTCTGCCAATAATCATTCTTTGCACCTCAGATGTCCCCTCCACTATCTGGAGTACCTTTGCCCCCTTGTATATACGCGATACAAGGTACTCGCTCATGTATCCGTACCCGCCGTGAATCTGGACCGCATCACTTGCCACTTTCTCAGCCATCTCCGAGGCATATAGCTTTGCAGCAGTTGCTTCGAACGTGTGATTCCTGCCTTGGTCCTTAAGCCAGGCGGCCTTGAGATACTGGTTCCTTGCCAGTTCTATGGATACGGCCATATCGGCCAGCTTGAATTGCACCGCTTGAAAGTTAAATATGGGCTGGCCAAACTGAATCCTTTCCCTTGCGTACCTCACTGATTCATCAAGGCACGCCTGGGCCATACCCACGGCGATTGCTGCAATGCTTATTCGGCCGGTCTGCAGGACCTCTAGGTGTTGTGCAAATCCCCTTTTTGGATCGCCCAAGAGATTCTCCTTGGGAATGCGGCAGTCATCGAATATTACCTCGTGGGTTGCGGAACCATGCCAGCCAATCTTGTCATACCGTTTACCCAGACGGAAGCCTGGAGCGGTCTTTGGCACGATAAACGCTGATATGACGTTCTTGACTTTTGCTCGCCTTTCGGTCACCGCAGCGGCCAGTATTATGGAAGCATTATCCAAGCCAATGTTCGTGATGAATTGCTTCGTGCCATTGAGGACCCATTCATTTCCTTCTAGGGCGGCCCTGGTTTGTATAGACGCCGCATCCGAACCTGCATTGGGTTCCGTTAGGCCGAAAGCGCCTATTTGCTTTCCTTTGACAATAGGAACAAGCCAAGTTGTCTTCTGCTCTTCTGTACCAAATGCGTAAAGCTCTTGAGCAACAATGCTTGTTGTAACATCCAGCAGGGCACCCAGCGTCATGTCTCCCCAAGATATTTCTTCGATGCAAAGATGCATCCCAACCCAGTCCCCTCCGCTCCCTCCGTAATCCTCGGGGAAGGGAATGCCCATCATGCCTAGCTCGGCCATTTTGTCCATGATGTCATAAGGGTAATGGCCGGTGCGGTCTATTTCTTCCGAGCGGGGGCGAATTACATCGCGGGCGAAGTCCCGGGTCATATCCCGGATCATTTTCTGTTCTTCTTTGAGATCAAAGTCCATAGGCTAAACCTTTCCCCGCTATGCTAACCCTAGCCGAATCATTTTGGTGCCCACAGGAAGAACTGGACACGTGAACTGATGGGCCTAAAGATTTCTCCCTTAGGTCCAAATGAGTTCCAGAATTTCAGAGCCGGATTTGTTTCACTGCCTTGTGCCTTCAGCCTTCAGCCTAATGCCCTAGTTTATTTCCCCGCCATGCGGAGAGCTGCGTCCAGTCTAATGGTTGTGCCGTTAAGCATGGGGTTTTCAACAATATGTTTGGCCAGCATGGCAAATTCCGAAGGCCTCCCAAGCTCTCCGATACACCCAGGATAAGACCCCCTACTATTGCGCCTGGTAGGCTGTTTAGTCCACCTCTTAAATGATTCTCGAGAGGTAAAGTTAGCGGGTTAACACAAAGTAATTAACGAGCGATGAACCATAACGCTACTATATTCAGCAACGATTGATAGGTTAATCGATTTATTGCTGTGGCCCCACTCCTACTGTATTAAAGAATTTACCCTGGCTATGGTCCCTTTAAACTCTTCGAC
>DREN01000297.1 GCA_011051075.1 Deltaproteobacteria bacterium
CACCAATAGCCTAAACTACGGGGGACAGAATGTCCAGTGTTATTTTAGCTTCAGTTATTTCAGCTACTTAGGCGTCTTCAACATCGTCAACGAAAAAAGGTTACACTCAAATCTTTTCGACCTGTGCGGTTACCCTTAGTCCGTGGGGGCCTCTTTTCCAAAGGGCGCAACAAAATATTCCATCACGACATGGAACGCCCCCTTAGTTGTATTACAGCTTCAGAGCAGGCAGGGACCCGTACATGCTCCAACCGAGACTCTCTCCCGGGGGGGGCTTTCCCGTAGCTTATTTCAAGCGCATACTGCCGTCCCTATGCAACGAGATAGGGTTTTGCGTCCTTTGGAAAAGAGGCCCCCACGGACGGGATAGATCCCCTAGCCACAATTGCTGAGGTCTAATCGCACAGGTCGAACCTTTTTGGAAAGATAATGACCCGCAACGGTTAGTCAAGGGCCGGGACCCCGATCAGGAGCTCACTGAGCCGTGTATATATAAACAACTGAAAAGGGCCGGCAGTTTTCCGGCCGGCCCTCTCCTCTTCTTCCTATACCTGGTAGGCACGAAGGGATTTGAACCCTTGACCCCTACCGTGTCAGGGTAGTGCTCTCCCCCTGAGCTACGTGCCTGTACAGTGTTAAATATACCAGTCCCCTCCGCGGTTGTCAAGTCGTATTCTGCGGTCAGACAGATCTTGGCGTATGGCGGAAACATACCTTCTCTTCCCAACCCGCAAAAAGACCGGGGGCACGTTTTTTTTGTTGCGGGGGATATGGGTAAAGGAGTATGTAAAAAATGCAGGGCCCAGATCAAAGGGGCCTGCTCATCGTTATGGCGGGCCGGTGAAACGAAGGAGAGCCCGCCTTTCGGTAAACCATTAACCTTTATTAGGATGAGGTCATACCATGAAAAGGTCTGTTGCTGCTGGTTTTTGTTGTTCGGTTCTTGTTTTCCTTTTTTTGACCATGGCTTACGGGGCACAGGGCCAGGACATAGTTGCCTCTGGGGGTGGGCCTTCAGTTTCATATCCTGAAAAGGTGTACAACTTCGATCCCGTGTTTGAGGGCCTGGATGTCCTGCACGACTTTGTGATCCAAAATAAGGGCACGGCCCCCCTTGACGTGAAAAAGGTCTCGGGAGGCTGAGGCTGCGTAATAGCCTCCTTCACGAGGCAGATCCCTCCAGGTGGAGAGGGAAAGATATCGGTCAAACTGCGCACCAAAGGTTATGGCGGAAGGAGCCTTTCAAAGACCATCAAGGTATATACCAACGACAAGAAAAATCCTGTTTCCACGGTCAGCATCAAGGGAAAGGTAAAGAAATTTGCCATAATTTCACCGTCCAGGGTCCGCCTCAGGGGTGAGGTCGGAGATGAAGTAAAGGTGACCGTGAAGGTCTCTCCCGCGACCAGGGGCCTTTTTGAGATAGTGAAGGCCAAGGCCGCCAAAGGCAAGGATATGGCCATATCCTTGAAGGAGGAAGATAAGCCTGATGGAAAGAGCTGGATCTTGACGGTGGAGAACAGGAGAAAGGCAAAGGGGAGATACCACGACACCATACGCCTCCTCACCACCAGCAGGGTGATAAAGGAGCTGACAATCCCGGTGTACGGCAATATCACCCCGCGGCAGATCGCGTCCATCAGTCCGCCCGGGACCCTGATCCTGAGGGGAACCGCTGGAGAGCCCGCCAAGCTTGAGGCGACGATCGTTCCCAGGAAGGATCAGATGTTCGACATAGTGGAGGCCAGGGCCACGAAAGGAGAAAACATCCGTTTGACCCTGGCCGCAACCGACAGGGGTGATAAAAAGGTTTACACACTCACCGTGGAAAACACCCAGGAGACCCAGGGCAGGTTCACAGATACCATCAGACTCCTCACCACCCACGACACTCAGAAGGAGCTAATCATCCCCGTAGTGGGCCAGATAAGGGCGCCCCAGATCGCGTCAATAAAGCCCAGGCGCCTGGTCCTGACAGGCCGTGCCGGAGAGACTATAAAGGGGTCGGTCAAGATCATACCCACCGGCAAGTACCCGTTTTCGATCACAGGGGTGAAACCCAGGGACGGAAAAAACATAAAGTGCGGGATCAGAGAGGCTCAAGAATCTGAAAAAAAGATCTATATCCTTACCGTGGAAAACCTGAAAAAGGAAAAGGGCAGGTATTACGATACCATAAGCCTTAAAACTGACTGCAAATACCAGCCCGAGATCAGAGTCGGGCTGACCGCAAGGATTGACGAATAGGGTTGGTGGCCATGTGAAAAGCCCTTTTTTACCGTTATCCTTATGAAGGAGTACTCTAATGATGTGCAAGTGGATGGGACTGTTATCTGTCCTGATGGTTTTTGCAGGAACCGGGACCGCTTCTTTTGCCGGCGTGGAGTGGGAAACCGAGTACAGATTTGAGTTGGATCAGCCGCCCCTGGATGTGGCTGTAACCCCCGATGGAAAACACCTGTTTGTCCTTACCAAGAAGGGTATTTCTGTCTACTCTCAGGATGGGAAACTGGTGGATAAGATCAACGTGGGATATGCCGTTGACCGGATCAGAATCGGACCCCGCGGACGGCGTCTCTTCATAACCAGCCGGAAAAACAGGACTGTCGAGGCCCTTGACATAGCCTTTATCTTTGATATTGACCTGTCCGGCTCGCCCTACAAAGGACCCCGCAATGCCCCGGTTGTCATAGCGGTCTTCAGTGATTTTCAGTGACCCTACTGTGCCAGGGTCGGACCCAGACTTGAGCAGTTGCTCAAGAAATATCCTGAATCAGTAAAGATCGTTTTCAAGAACTACCCGTTAAAGAATCACAGGTTTGCCGTCAGGGCCGCTGCGGCGGCCCTGGCCGCCGGGCGCCAGGGAAAATTCTGGGAATTTCACGATGAGCTGTTCAAGGACTACAGGCAGCTCAGCGAAGAGAAACTTCTTGAAATTGCCCACAGACTGGGCCTGAACAAGGCCCAATTCGAAAGGGATCGAAAGGATCCGGAGATACTGGCATCCATTCAAAGGGATTCTCAGGAGGCGGTCAGAATAGGGGTGACGGGAGTACCCGCGCTTTTTGTAAACGGAAGACGTATAAGCAACCGGGATCTGCGGGTAATGGACAGGATTATTGAAAAGGAAAAAGAAAAGGTTCAAAAACCGTAACAGCGGGCCCCGGATCACCTGGCCTGGGCCTTCTGGTCAAGGTCATACATCACCAGTCTGCTCTTGGGCCGGCCTATGAAGTAGCTCTCACTGGTAACAGAGGCTATTGCCAGGCGTTTGATACCGTCATCACTGAGGTCAGCCACCTGGTAGCCTACCACGGTCCCCGATAGTTTCTGAGAGGTCCATCTGGCGGTCAGGGCAACGCCGTCCCAGTCCATAAACAGGACCTTGCCGCTCCCGAACCAGCGGAAATCTCCGAAAAGCCTGCCCATCTTTGATTGGTTTTGGCAGACCGTTATCTCCTGTTTCCCATCCCCGTTTATGTCGTAGAGGAATATGGGAGAGGGGATAAAGACGCGCACGCCCGTATCAACCTCACGGTCAACTTCAATGTTCTTATCCTCTATAAAGGTGAGGCTCCCGCCAAAGTAGTTATCGCTTTTCCAGAGCCTCTCCCCTGTCTGGTTGTACACCAGAAGATGTTCGTAGGGGCCTAACATGGTGGTGAATACTGGCCCCTTTCCGGTCAGGTCGCTCTGTACGAAGTTGAACACGTTTCCGTATCTGGGCAGGTTCAAAGGTCCGGTGGAAACAAAGCTGTTCCCTTTACGGGTGAGCAGGTGAACATTTCCCAGGTATGTTCCATCCACGGACCTCTTCTGCCCCAGAAGGGAGATCCCGTGCCCGGGCAGGTCAACAACCCTGAAGAGCCAGCTCTCCCCGCTTGCGATCTCCTTGAACTTTTTGCCGTCCCACTCCAGGACTAGGGACGAAACAGTTGTAGTCAGGTTGCTGACATATATCTCTGCGCGACCGTTGCCGTCCAGATCGGCCACGTTTACGTAAATGAAATTGGAGGCCCAGGATACCTCGATATCCTTGAACTGAAATAGCCGTTTCTTGTGCCATTTGTACACGTAGACCGTGTCCCGGTCTATGATGACTATTTCGTCCTTTCCATCTCCATCCAGATCCCCCGCGTCGAGGCCCCTGATTTCCAGTTTGAAGCGCTGAATATATGAGGGTTTCTGTCCTGAACTGGCTGTACCTTCCCCTACAGTGATAAGGGGGCCGCCCCCCCTTGCCTCCCTTTCAAGGGGAGGACCCTGCCGGTAGACCTCCTTGCCCAAGATCTTAGCGTTGATGTTTTCGGCGAATTTATTGACCGTGGGGATCATCCCGTCCATCCCCTTTGACTGATCAAAGACTGCAACCAGTTCGTCTGATTTGGCCACATCGTATATCTTGGCATCGATACTTACGCTCTCCCCGAATATGGTGAGGCTTCCCAGGATCACGTAATCGGCACCCAATGCCTTGCCTATGGCAAGTGCCCTGTCTCTGTTCAGGGGGCCTGGAACAGAGGCCAGCTCTTTTTTAACCTCCTCCTGATCTATCACCTCTACCCTGCCCTTCCAGGCCAGTCTCGTACTGAGCATATCTACTATTCCCGCCTGCAGAAAACTGAGGTCGCGATCGGCGTTCATGGTAAAGGGGAGAACGGCTAATTTTTTCAGGGCCTCGTCCGCGTGTAATCCCCCACCGGTAAAAAGGAGGATAAACAGTATGATAAGGAAAGATGGGCACAGTCTTTTTTTCATGATTCACCTTAATTTGAGGGCATGTTCACCCGTTGACCGGTAACGCCCTTGCACGGGCCTTTGCCCGAGGAAAACGGGAAGGACGATGCGGTACCCATGGTATTGATGGAAAAAGACTCCACGGGGCAAGGCATAACCGGGGATGGGGTTGCAGGTTTCTGCGCTTTACGGCAACGAACCTCGGACAGGGAGGAAAAGTACGTAACCAAAGCCTGTCAGCCTTTCAGTATTCCATAGAACTGTCCAGAGCGGTCGATCTTGTCTCCCACCTTGGTCCCGCACTGTGTGCAGCGGTACTCATATCTGTCTCCATCAGGGAGGACAAGCAAAAGGAACTTGTTGATGGGCACGGCACAACCGCACTGGGAACAGTAAAGTTCAGAGGCCTCCAGGGCCTCAAAATCCTCCCTGGGTCTCCCTGCCGCAGGGGAGGCCTGAGTGGCGAAGCTGAAGGGTGTGTTTCTCATGGATAAAACCTTGAATCTGAAACGTTGATTATGATATAAGCCATTACACCTGTTTTGGTGAATGTTTCGAATATGATAATCATAAATGCTCCTGATGGCAAGGGCTTTTAGGAGCGGATTGTATGAAATCCGTCTTTGTTGCGGGGCCAGGAAGGAGAAAAGAGGGGGAATCATGAAGATAAAGCATATTGATCATATAGGGATTGCTGTCAAAGGGATCGAGCAGGCCGGTAAATTCTATACCGATGTCCTGGGACTCAAGATTGAAGATGTGGAAAACGTGGCCGAGCAGAAGGTAAACGTTGCGTTTATCCCCATTACGGACAGCGAGGTGGAACTGTTGGAGTCCACTGAGCCGGACGGACCGGTGGCGAAATATATAGCCGCTAAGGGTGAGGGGGTACAGCATATCGCCTTCCGCGTTGAGAACCTAAAAGAGGCCCTTGACGAACTGAAACAGAAGGGGATCCGGCTTATCGACCAGGAACCACGGAAAGGGGCGGGGGGCGCAAGGATAGCCTTCATACACCCCAAAGAGACCAGTGGTGTCCTGGTGGAGATCTGTGAAAGGGATTAGCGCGGGTAGCTGGATCTCAAAAACGGTAGGTTATTAAACCATGGGTCGTATCGTAGGGGGAGACGCTGACCTGAACCCGGTCACCGACCATAACCTTGATCCGGTGCTTTTTCATCCTGCCAGAGAGCACACCTCTTATAGTCAGATTATTGTCGCACTGGATTTCCATGGTGCCGCCGCCGAGGACCTTGGCCACCACCCCTTCTAACTGAATTAGATCGTTTCGACTCAAAATGCTCCTTTCCGCGGGCACGGAAAGCCCGGCCCCGCAAATATGGAAGTCATGCGTTGAAGAATTCGGAGGGGTCCAGGTAATCTGACCCGCAATCCCCGATGCTGAAAGGTCTGACCTAAAATTTTGACAACCTTATCATTTTATGGTCCGATGTCAATATAAAGTGTGTTTTTTTTGTGAGCAATCAGGTTTTGGAGGCTTTTAGACCCTGAATATACCCATGAGTGACTTCTATGAAACTTATCTGACCTTCCGCTCCTTTGCCATGGACGGGGACAGGATTTCCCGGCAAAAGACCGACCTTATGGCGGAAATTCCCCTGCAGATCATAATCAATGACCAGAGGCATACCCTCATCATGTTCACCCCCAATAAGATCAGGGAGTTGGTGGTCGGTTTTGTATTCACCGAGGGCCTCATAGGCGCATTTGAAGAGGTAAAGGCCTGCACCATTTCAAAGGTCCGGCATAAGGATGGAGAGGAAATGATCGAAGCCCGCATGGAGATCGCCTCCAGGGGACTTTCCTCCTCTATGGTAACGGGAAGAAGGATCTCCTACTCCAGCTGTGGTATCTGCGGGACAGAGGGCTACAATCAGATGAAGGGCGGATTGAGGAGGCTCAAGAGTACCCACAGATTTTCCATGAATATGCTTAAGGCCCTTCCCGATAAACTGAAGCATTATCAACCTCTTTACACAAGGACCGGGGGGGCCCACGCGGCCGTGCTGTTTAACTCCAGGGGAGAGGAGGTTATTCACTGCGAGGATATGGGCCGCCACAATGCCCTGGACAAGGTAATAGGATCCGCCCTTATCAAGGGTGTATCTCCGGAAGACAAGGTGCTGCTGTCCAGCGGCCGTGCCAGCCTGGAGATGATCCTGAAGACGGCAAGGGCAGGGTTCCCTCTCTTTCTTGCCCTGTCCAGGCCCACCTCACGGGCAGTGGAAGCGGCCAGGTTCTATAACATTACATTGATGGATATGGCGAGAAAAACCAATCGCATATACACCCATGTCCGTCGTATAAAGGGGTATTGAGGCCTGAAACAGGCGTGAGGCCCCCTGGCAGGAAGATCAGAGGAACCTGCACTTACAGTACATACCGACCTATGGACAAGATAAAAGGGGTTACAGGTGTTGTTCTGGCTGGCGGCAGAAGTACCCGTTACGGGAAGAACAAGGCCCTGGTGAAGCTCCACGGTGTTCCCCTGATTGAGAGGGTATTGGGTGTTATCCGCCCTCTGTTTTCCCGTGTGATCATCATTACGAACACTCCGGAGGAGTATACATATCTGGGACTTCCCCTGTATCAGGACATTGTCAAGGGTTTGGGTCCCCTGGGGGGCATAAATACCGGCTTGCAGGTAATGCCGGACGATGCCGGCTTTTTTGTGGCCTGTGACATGCCCTTTCTCAACAACACCCTGATTCGGCACATTGTTGAGATGGGGTCCGGTTTTGATGTGGTCGTTCCCAGGATATCGGGCATGGTTGAGGCTCTCCATGCCCTGTACGGCAAGGGGTGCCAGGCCAGGATCCAGGGGCTTATCGATTCGGGTATTTACCAGATATTCCGTTTTTTTAACCAGGTTTCGGTCAGGTACGTTGATGAGAAAGAGGTCAGGAGATATGATCCTGAGCTGAGGTCGTTTCTAAATATCAACAGACCCGAGGTGCTGAAGGAATTTGCCAAACTGATGTGAGGTGAAATAATAGATGACAGAACTGATAATCGCAGTAGGCCTTGCCGTTTCAATATCCGCCGTGTGCTCGCTCTTTGAGGCTGTGCTGTATGCGGTGCCCCTGAGGCATATCGAGACCATGGCCAAGGCCGGAAGGCGTGAAGGCAGGATACTGAAGGACCTGCGCCGGCAGGTTGAGCGGCCCATAGCCGCCATCCTGTCTCTCAATACCATTGCCCATACGGCAGGGGCGGCCTTTGCCGGTGCCGCCGCTACCGCCGTTTTCGGCCATCAGTGGCTTGCGTACTTTTCAGTCCTTTTTACCCTGGCCATACTCCTGTTTTCGGAGATCATCCCCAAGACCGCCGGGGTCGTGTACGGGAGGTCCCTGGTGGCGGTAGTGGCCTATCCCCTCAAGGGGCTTGTCTGGATCATGACCCCTGCCATATGGCTGAGCGGACTGGTGACGCGTCTGATCAGCCGGGGCAGGCATGAAGAGGCAATAACCGCAGAAGAGATACAGGTCATGGCCAATCTGAGTCGCAGGACAGGGGGGATCCTCTCTTATCAGGAACAGACCATAAGCAGGGTCCTGACCCTTCAGGAGAAAACAGCCAAGGAAGTGATGACCCCCAGGACCGTTGTTTTTTCCCTGAGCGGGCGTCTTACATTGCGTGAGGCCGTTGCGGCGGCCGGTGGGTGGGAACACAGCCGGATACCCGTGTACGACAGGGACATGGAGGACGTGGTGGGTATTGTCCATACCAGGGACATACTGATTGCGCTTTCAGAGGGCCATGAAGACAAAAGACTCTCAGATCTGATGCGGCCCGTGCATTTTGTGGCCGAGACTGCCAGGCTGGACGAGGTGCTGTCCGAGTTCCTGGAACTGAGGCAGCACCTCTTTGCCGTCATAGACGAGTACGGTGGGCTGTCCGGTATCATATCTCTGGAGGACGTCCTTGAAGAGATCCTTGGAAGAGAGATAGTGGATGAATCGGATGAGGTGGCGGATAAACAGGAGTTCGCAAGACAGCGAAAGGGGATTACCTGATGGTAAGCCTCGTCTCCTTTACGGCCACTTCCGCACCTATCTTGTCACACAACTCCCTGAGCTCCCTTTTCTTTGAAGAGCTGTTTTCCCTGAAGGAGATGATGATTTCCTCGATATCGTATGTGCTGAGCACCTTGCCCAGCTCCTCCATCCCCCCTAATACGGGATAGCCCCTGATCTTCCGTTTCTGGATCCTGGGATTGTCGTCCATGAAACCGACTACTGCCATATCCAGGGCCCTGTTCGTCTCAATCTCCCTGAGCACCATCTGCCCTCCTAATCCCGCACCGTAAACAAGAACGCTCTTACCCTCGGGCCTTCCCCGGATTCCCTCCTCAAGGAGACGGAAAGAGAGCCTGGAGAGGGATACCAGTATCAGCATTAGGCCCCAGTAGATCACGAAAACGGCCCTGGAAAAGCTGGAAAAGCGGTACAGGAAGAGAAGAATCAGGATAGGCGTTACTGTTCCGGCGGTAATGGCCTTGCCATAGGTAATAAGGTCCCTGATGCTCGTATTTTCCCACACCCCCCGGTAGACCCCGAAGATGTAGAAGGAGAGGATCTGACAGGCAATAACCACGGGAAGGGAGTTGAGGAAGAAATCGAAATTAGGGCCAAGGAATCCCTCAAAGCGGAGGAGGTAGGCCGTATAATAGGCCACTGTAATCAGGACCAGATCCAGCAGGACCTCAAAGAGCCTTCTTTTGAAGGTAATTTCAATGAGGATAGGGGTAAGCAGTCCCTTTGCATGGCCCGATACAATAGATTCCTCTGCGTAGACCTTGACCCTGGCAAGATAGATCCAGAAGAAGAGCACAAAGAGGAGATAGATAACCAGGAGCACCAGGCTGGACCCTGTGGACAACCGGTTGAAGGCCAGGGCCATGAGGCCTGATACAGCGGCGAACAGATACAGGACCAGGACCGCTTTTCGTTCGGACAGGCCAATGGCAACCAGACGGTGGGAGGAATGATCGCGGCCGCCCCGGGAGATGGGCCGGCGGAACAGTTTGCGCATCAGGCTGACAAAACCGGTATCCAGGATGGGGATGAACAGGATGAGAACGGGGATGGCGATTACTGAGGTGAGGTGAAGAAACCCCTGACCGCTACCCTGTGAGGGGGCCCCTGTTATGGTGAGGCAGGCCAGGACAAAACCGATGAAGAGACTTCCGGCATCTCCCATGAAGATGGAGGCCGGATTGAAGTTGTACACCAGAAATCCTGAGACAGCCCCGAGATAGGCGGCGAGCGTCACGAGGAGCGTTGCTGGAATGTGGCCCGGGCCAGGGGCAAGGTAGAGGTAGAGAAACAGGAAGGACCCCGCAATCAGGGCTATGCCGGAGGCGAGACCGTCCATGTTGTCAAGCAGGTTGAAGGCGTTGGTGATGCCTACTATCCAGAGAATGGAGAGGAAGAGGTTAAGGGTCCTGGAATCGGTCCAGCCCAGACGGAACCCGAAGAAGATCAGGATTGCGGCTATGATGACCTGGCCGGCCAGTTTGTGTTGGGGGTCTATGTTGAAGATATCATCTACAAGCCCCAGGGCAAAGATCCCCCCAGAGCAGAGGATCATCACAAGGTAGGGCGTGGTGAAATGGGACCATCCTGTTAGAAAGGCCGCCAGGAGCCAGGCTGCGAGCGTTGCGCAGAAAATACTGACACCTCCGAACAGGGCCGTCTCCTTCCTGTGCCATCTGTCATCTTTCGGTACGGCCACATGCCCTGACTTGATGGCGATCCTGCGCGCCAGGGGAGTCAGTACCAGGGAAAGGGCGCAGCCCAGTCCGAAGATCGATAGATAGATATGGATGTTCACTGGTCTAAATTTGTTCCGCCTGTCCCTGTTGTCCAGAATGCTCAAATCGGGGCCGGGTTTCCACGGACAGGCTGTTCTGGCTTTTCCCCTATCCCCTATGCGTGGGATGCCAGGAAGTTGAAGGGTCGTTCACCTGCCGCACGGCGCAGAAAATATACCATTGAAATCATCAACAGAAAATCGGGAATCCATACACCTATTACCGGGGAGAGACCGCCGCTGGAGCAGACGCTCCTCATGATCATGAGGCAGATGTAATAGGCCGAAAAGACCGCGAGGCTGATTCCTATTCCCGTGGAGCGTCCCCGGGCCCGGATCTGTGCGCCGAGGGCCACCCCTATTACCCCCATAAAGAGCACTGCCAGGGGTATGGCCCCCTTTTCCAAGAGTTCCCGCATCATCCGGTTATACCTGAGCCCTCCCCTTGGAACGGCCTTGATCTGTTCTATCAGGTCCTGCAGGGACAACTCGTGGGGGGCCTTTCGCCTTGAGGCCAGGCTGACCATCACGTCCCTAAGGCCGATGTTCAGGCCATAGGTTTTGAATCTGATGGTCCGCGCGGCATCAAGGTTCTTGTCCACGACAAATATGGTGCCGTTGGCAAAGTAGATCGTTATTATCCTTTTTTCGGGATGGACCAGGATCCGCCCTTCCTCAGCCACAATGGTATTTGTGATCTCCTTGTCCCGCCTGTCCACCACAAACACGTGTTTCAGCACCCTTTCCCGTCTGGAGAAATGGTTTACGTAGAGTACCAGGTTGTCAAAGGGTTCGCAGAACACACGCTCCTTGATCCCTATGTCGGCCTTTGATTCCGCGATCTTGAAGATCAGGTCCTTAAACGCCCTGTTACCC
The DNA here is from genome assembly GCA_011051075.1 of Deltaproteobacteria bacterium. Classification (GTDB taxonomy): domain Bacteria; phylum Desulfobacterota; class DSM-4660; order Desulfatiglandales; family Desulfatiglandaceae; genus Desulfacyla. Next base: position 11,449 of record DREN01000297.1, read on the forward strand.
CAGGGGGCGGCAAATACACCGATGGCCACACCGGCAATAAGAATCACCATGGAAAAGGCTACCACGGGGGGCAGCATCTGGTAAAGACTGATTCCCGATGACTTGAGGGCGATAATCTCACTGTCAACGGACAGGCGCAGGAAGGCCACCACCACGGAAACGAGGGTCACCGCGGGCAGGGCAAAGGTCAGGATGTCGGGCAGGAGGTAGAAAACCATGCCCAGTACCTGTGTGACACGTACTCCCCTTGTTACGATCAGCTCGGTGATGGAAAGCATCCGCGCTGCCACCATGATGAAGATAAAGACGAACAGGCTGGCCAGAAAAGTGGGCCATATCTCGTTTATGATGTACCGGTAAAGGGTCATGGGACCTCACTTCCTGGCTATGGATCGCCGATGAAGGCCCGTTGCGTAGGCCGCGCCGCCAAGGAGACTGAGGGCCACCTGCACGGAAAAGAAGAGAAGCCCCAGGCCCAGGGCGGGTTCCGGCCCAATCCCTTTGAGACCGAATAGATAGACAAAGGCCCCCTCCCTGATCCCGATCCCGTTAAAGCTTACAGGGATGAGTGTCATGATAACGATGAGAGGGATGCTGACGAAGTAGAAGGGGATGGGAAGTCTGATTCCTATACCTGACCCTAAGAGGGCCACGGCGCCCATCCCCAGGGCCTGGAGGCAGAAGGAGAGCCCCAGTATGGCAAAAAGCCTCCCGGGCCTGTGCCACAGGGCAGCGATCCCTTCTATGTGCCGGGAGAGGCCGGGAAAGATGTGCGTGATCACCGTCTGCATGAGCGGGAAACCCAGGAGGCAGACCACTACGACCAGTGCGGCCACCCAGAGAAAACCTGAAAAGGGTTCCGGCAACAGACCGGGCCATATGACCACGGAGGCCCCTCCCATGAGCAGCATGGTGATAAGCCCTAAGAGTCTATCCCCCACAACGCTAAAGGCCGCAAGGAACCTCCTTCCCTGTTCGCGGGAGAGGAAGTGTATCTTGAAGAGATCACCTCCTATCCCTGTGGGGAGGAAAAGATTGAAAAACATCCCCACAAAGTAGAAACCCAGGTAGGTAGGCCATGGCCCTGGAAAGGAGAGGGTGTTTGAGAGTATCCACCACCGGGCGCTGCTCATTACCTGCCCGGCAAGGTTCATAAGACAGGCCGTGATCCAGATGGATATGGGAAGAAGCTGGAAGTAGGTCAGTACACCCTCAAGATCGAACCGTGAGAAGAGCCAGACCAGGAGTCCCGCGCTGATGGCAATTCTTATGAGGTTCCCAGCCTTATGGCGTGTATCCTTTTTCACTCCAGGACCTCACGCACTGTATAGATTCGCTTGCCGGAAGACTCATAGTAGGTGCGGATTATCAGCTCGGCACAGAGGCCTATTGCCACCAGTACCATTCCCGTGATTATCAGAAGCGCCCCGAAGAGCAAGAGGGGCCTGCCTCCGATGTCCTGGCCGTGCCACAGCTTCAGCCATGTAAGGTAGAGTTCAATCAGAAAACCGGCAACAAGGAGAATCCCTCCGCCAAGTCCAAAGAGCTGGAGGGGCCTGGTGGCGAATTTTTGAAAGAAGAGCATGAGAATCAGGTCCAGGACGACCCTGTAGGTACGGTCGATGCCGTACTTGCTCCTGCCCCTAATACGTGGATGATGTGTTACTGCCACCTCCCCGATCCTTGCCCCGTAAAAGCATGCCAGGACCGGAATAAACCGGTGGAGTTCACCGTAGAGGAGAAGGTTCTTTGCCAGATCCCCTGTATAGGCCTTGAGTGAACACCCGTAGTCGTGGAGCTTGACACCCGTGGCAATGCCTATGATCCAGTTGGCTATCTTTGAGGGAAGACGCCGTGACAGGAAGGGGTCGTGACGGTCCCTGCGCCACCCGTTTACAAGGTCAAAACCCTGGTCCAGCCTTGAGATCAAAAGGGGGATGTTCCGGGGATCGTTCTGGAGGTCTCCGTCCATGGTGACCACCACCTGTCCCCGGGCATGGTCGAATCCGGCGGTCATGGCGGCGCTCTGGCCGAAGTTGCGCCGCAGAAAGATGACCCGGAGTTCAGGGGTCGATTCCTTTAGGGAGCGGAGCAGCTCCGGGCTGTTGTCGGTACTTCCGTCATCCACGAGGATGAGTTCAAAGGAGCGTCCCTGGGGCCGCATGACCTGCACGGTCCCTTCAACAAGGGCATGGAGGTTCGGGCCCTCGTTATAAACGGGGACGACTATGGAGATCTCCGGTGGATCAGTTGGGCCTCCAGGCCCAGTTGCGGGCCTTGGGTTATCGGTTCTGGATTCTGAAAGCGGTTTTGGCATAATCAGGTTTCTATTCAGGCTGTCAACGAAGGCATGGGGCCAAACAGGATGCCCGGTTTTTAGGGCCGGCGCTTTTCTCCAGGCCTGTGATCATAAGGAAAATTGCCGGTCTCTGTTTATAGCCTTTAAGATAATGTTTTTGGGGTACACCCATCCATTCCCATAAAG
>DREN01000425.1 GCA_011051075.1 Deltaproteobacteria bacterium
AAGACGTATCATCCGAACGTTGGCGCGAAAGACTTCACCCTTGGCCCTGACGTAATTTCGGAGCTTTTCAATCTCATCTCTCGGCCTTTCGATTGCCTCGGTGAGGGCTCGGTGGAACTTCTCGGACTGCTCAAGGACAAGGGCTTTATAGAGATCTTCTTTGTTTTCAAAGAACTTGTACATGGTCCCAACGGCAAACTCGGCTTTTTGGGCAATCTCCTGCATGCTGACGTTGTGAAAGCCCTTCTCTGAAAAAAGCCTAAGGGCGGTTTCAAGGATCTCCTGCCGGTGTCTGAGGAATTCCCGCTCTTTTCTCGATAACCGCTTTTCCTCCATTTTCAACCTCATAAAATATCGTGTCACTAAATGTACTTTGGTTCAGAATATGACGGTGAATTCATAAAGTCAAGTCAAAAGAGGGACGGCGATGAACTTATTGTGATGATTATAAATCGACGAATCTCCCAGGGCCTAATCCCTGAAACCGGAATTGCCGTTATTTTGAGAAATTTATATGGAATTTATGAAATTAATGGGTATAATAGTAGGGTTTAGGTGCGAAATACTGATCAGCTTAAAGGAATAATAGGCCATTAACGGCTGATTTCAATCATTAAACCCCTTTCAAGGAGGCCGTGAGAAATTGAACCCCTTTTATAAAAACCTTGCCCTCTGGCTCGTAATCAGCCTCATGATGGTGATGCTTTTTCAGATCTTCAAACAGCCGGACAGGGGCAGTATGGCGATCAGCTACAGTGATTTTCTCAATATGGTGGAGAGCGGGAGCGTAAACCAGGTGACCATCCAGGGGGAAAATATATCGGGGATGTCCGGCCAGGGACCTTTCAAGACCTATGCCCCCAAAGACCCCGAACTGATCAGTCTCCTCAGGAGCAAGGGGGTAAAGATAACTGCCAGGCCCCTGGAGGATTCCTCCTGGTTTCAGGTCTTTCTCTCCTGGGTCCCCATGTTGCTCCTTATAGGCGTATGGATATTCTTCATGCGGCAGATGCAGGCCGGAGGAGGAAAGGCCCTCTCCTTTGGCAAGAGCCGAGCCAGGCTCCTGAGCGACTCACAGGAAAAGGTCACCTTTGAAGATGTGGCGGGCATTGATGAGGCCAAAGAAGAACTTGGTGAGATCGTGGAGTTCCTGAGCGATCCAAAGAAATTCACCAGGCTGGGCGGCAGAATTCCCAAAGGGGTGCTGCTGGTAGGCTCTCCAGGCACGGGCAAGACACTCCTGGCACGGGCCATCGCCGGCGAGGCAGGGGTACCCTTTTTCACCATCAGCGGCTCGGATTTTGTGGAGATGTTCGTGGGTGTGGGGGCCTCCAGGGTGAGGGACCTCTTTAACCAGGGAAAGAAAAACGCACCCTGTATCATATTTATTGACGAAATAGACGCCGTGGGCCGGCATCGTGGAGCAGGATTAGGCGGTGGGCATGATGAGAGGGAGCAGACCCTGAACCAGCTCTTGGTGGAAATGGACGGTTTCGAGTCAAACGAGGGGGTCATTCTCATATCTGCCACCAACAGGCCTGACGTGCTTGATCCCGCCCTGCTCAGGGCGGGCCGTTTCGACCGGCAGGTGGTGGTACCGGTCCCTGATCTCGGCGGAAGGGAGGGCATCCTGAAGGTCCATCTCAGGAAAAAACGTGTATCCGATGATGTGGATACCTCTGTCCTTGCCAGGGGGACCCCGGGGTTTACCGGCGCTGACCTTGAGAACATGGTGAACGAGGCCGCGCTCATGGCCGCCAGGAGGGGAAAGGACAAGGTGGAGATGTCCGACTTTGAGGATGCCAAAGACAAGGTCCTCATGGGCACGGAACGCAAAAGCATGATCATCAGTGAGGAGGAGAAAAAAATTACCGCCTATCATGAATCGGGTCATACCCTGGTGGCCAGGCTCCTTCCCGACACGGACCCTATTCACAAGGTTACCATCATACCCAGGGGTAGGGCCTTGGGCCTGACCCAGCAGCTCCCCATTGACGAGAAGCACACCTACCCCAAGGAGCACCTGCTGAACAACATCGCAATACTGATGGGTGGAAGGGCCGCCGAGGAGATCGTGCTCAACACGGAAACCACCGGCGCTGGAAACGATATTGAAAGGGCATCCGAGCTCGCTCGCAAGATGGTCTGCGATTTCGGCATGAGCAAGGAGCTTGGCCCCTTGAGCTTCGGCAAGAGGGACGAACAGATCTTCCTCGGCCGGGAGCTCTCCCAGCACAGGGACTACGCTGAAGAGACCGCCCGGAAGATCGATGAGGAGGTGCGTAGTATCGTTACCGACGCCTACGATAAGGCATCTCAGCTCATCAGGGATAATATTGATACCATGCACAGGATGGCCACCGCCCTCCTGGAGAAGGAGACCCTCACGGCCAAGGATGTGGACGACATAATCGCAGGGGGCCGGGCAGAGGGAGAAGAAGGGAAGGCCGGCGGGGCCGGGGAGAAAGAGGCTCCCTCGGGTGAGACGCCAGACCCCGGCCCACACTCAGACAGGGAAGATATAGACCCTGATTCCCCAGAGGAGGGGAAGGGGTAGGATGGACCTTGTCCTGAAATGGGGAGGGCACACCCTTGACCTAAGGGCAAGGACCCACGTCATGGGGGTCCTCAACGTAACCCCCGACTCCTTTTCAGACGGGGGCCGCTATTTTGACAGGGACAGGGCCGTAGAACACGGCCTTGAAATGGAGCGGGCCGGGGCCGACATCATAGATGTGGGGGGAGAATCAACCAGACCCTATTCCAGAGAGATCTCCCCTGCCCAGGAGATGGACCGGGTGATACCGGTCATCGAGGCCCTCAGGGATGAGGTCTCCGTGCCCATCAGCATAGACACCTGCAAGGGCCGGGTGGCATCAGAGGCCATCAGGGCCGGGGCCTCCATGATCAACGATATAACCGCCCTCAGGTTTGATCCCGAGATGGGCCGGATCGCGGCGGATGCCAGGGTCCCCGTGATACTGATGCATATGAGGGGCAGCCCGGGGAACATGCAGGATAACCCCGTGTACCAGGATCTCACAGGTGAGATCCTCGGGTTTCTGAGGGATGCGATTGAGCGTTCCCTGGCCGCAGGCATCAGCCGCGATTTGATCGTTGTGGATCCGGGTATAGGCTTTGGAAAGACCTTTGATCATAACCTTCAGATCATCAGGGATCTCTCTGTGTTCAGGGATTTAGGGCGCCCTATCTTAATAGGCCCGTCCAACAAGGCCTTTATCGGCCATATCCTGGACAGAAGGCCCCATGAAAGGGATACGGGCACCATGGCCTGTGTGGCCGCCGGGGTAATGAACGGGGCCCACATGGTGAGGGTCCACCACGTGGGAAAGGCCGTGGAGACCGTGAGGATCATCGACGCCATAAAACGGGGAAGGGCGGGATGAGGGAACCATGCTTTTCTGTATCGATATCGGCAACACGAATATTGTCCTGGGAGTAACCGACGGAGAACAGGTGATTCACCACTGGCGGATCAGGACCGAAAAGGAGATTACCGCCGATGAATTAGGCATCCTTGTGGGTACCCTGTTCCAGTGGAAAGGGCTGACCTTCCAGGATATCACAGACACCATCATATCCTGTGTGGTGCCCCCCCTGCTGAACACGGTGGAGGACTTTTCCCGGCGCTATTTCAGGATTGAGCCCATGATTATCGGCCCCGGGACCAGGACCGGGATGCCCATCCTCTACGACAACCCCAAAGAGGTGGGGGCCGACCGGATTGTAAACGCGGTGGCCGCCTATGAGAAGTACAGTACCGCCCTGATCGTGGTGGACTTCGGCACGGCCACCACCTTCGACTATATCTCAAAGGATGGGGCCTATATGGGCGGGGCCATTGCCCCCGGCGTGATAATCTCCTGCGAGGCGCTTTTCAAGGAGGCATCCAAACTCCCCAGGGTGGAGATATTCGCCCTGCCTGAAACGGTGATAGCAAAAAACACCATCAGCAGCATGAACGCGGGCATTATCTACGGTTACGCGGGCCTGGTCGACGGTATCGTAAGAAGGATGAGGAATGCGTCCGGTGAAGATCCTCTGGTCATTGCAACGGGGGGGCTGGCCCCTGTTATCTCAGAGGTCTCTGAAACAATAGCAGAGGTTGAGGAATTCCTGACCCTCCAGGGACTAATCATCCTGTTCAAGAGAAACAGCTAATCCACCACACTTCCATGCCTCCTTCGGAATCCAGAAGACTACCGCCCCTCAAACCGCCCAGACTGAGGCCTGGGGATCAGATCGGCGTTGTCTCTCCTGCGGGACCCGTGTCCGAATCCCAACTGAAACCGGGACTGGACCTGCTCAGATCCCGCGGTTTCAGGCTCCGTGTGGCCCCGCACGTGTACGACAGACGGAAATATCTGGCAGGAGACGATGGAGACAGGGTCTCAGACCTCCACCAGATGTTCCTGGACAGGGAGACAAAGGCCATATTCTGTACCAGGGGCGGATACGGCACCCTCAGGCTCCTTCAGAGGCTGGACTACGACCTGGTCAGGGATCACCCTAAGATAATCGTGGGCTACAGCGATATAACGGCCCTCCTCATGGCCATTAACAGGATGACCGGGCTCATAACCTTCCACGGGCCCATGGTCCGTGGACTTTCAGGCCTTGAAGGGGACAGCCTTGAGCGTCTCCTGGCCATGGTCTCGGGAGCAGATCCAGTCCGGTTAGGCCCCATGGGGGGAATCTCCCTTATCCCCGGGAGGACCTCAGGCCCTCTTATGGGAGGGAATCTGAGCCTTATCTGCCACCTCACAGGCACCCCTTTTTTCCCTTCCCTTGAGGGATCGATCCTCTTTGTTGAGGACAGGGGAGAGCCCCTGTACCGCATAGACCGCATGCTGACCCATCTCGTGCTGACCGGTCGGCTAAAGGGGATCGTGGGTCTCATGGGAGGGGAGTTCGTGGAATGCGGAGACTCCTCGGCAGTGGATTATCTGCTCATGACCGTTGCCTCTGATCTGAATATCCCCCTTGCCACCCGGATTCCCGCAGGACACGGTCCCGTTAACCTGGCCCTCCCCCTTGGTATCCCCGTCAGCTTTGACACGGCCTCCATGACCCTGTCCCTGCAGGAATCATGTGTTGTCTAATCAGCCTTTCTCCGGTGGAGCACGGCCTTTATGGGGGGTTGACCGGCGGGGACGGGAACCGTTCCAGGGGCGATAGGTGAGACTCCGAGTTTTTAGTTCCAATGGCACCTCATAAGAACCAGTACGCGGAAACCCTGAAACGCTGGCTGCACAAGGGCGCAGGCCAGATAACCGTCACAGGTATTTCAGGATCGGCAAGGGCCTATCTCCTGTCCCAGGTCATAGGGGAACTGGACAGGCCCTGTCTGGTGGTCCTCCCGGAAAGAAAGAGCGCTGCCCGGCTTTACAGGGATCTCGATTTCTTCATGAATAACAAAGAGATGGCCCAGGCCCCTTCGTCCCAGAGGCTACACCGGTTTTCCCCCTATGACATGTCACCTCTGACAGGCCTGAGCCCCCACCGGGAATTGATCACCGGCCGCATCAAATCCCTCTACGCCCTCATTTCAGACAGAAACCCCGTTGTCATCACATCCATCGAGGCCCTCTGCTTCAGGATCATACCCAAGGAATCGCTCCTCAAATCCCTTGAGTATTTAGAGGCCGGAGAGGATTTTGACAGGGACCTCCTCCTCAGAAAACTTGAATCCAGCGGCTATGAGCGCACCTCACTGGTCGAAGAAAGGGGTGACTACTCTGTGCGCGGCGGTGTGATCGACATATTTTCACCCCTGTACCCTCTCCCTCTCCGCCTTGAATTCTGGGGAGACCGGCTGGAATCGATTCGCCAGTTCGATCCTGTTTCCCAGCGCTCCTTGAAGCATCTGAGGGAGATGATCCTCCTTCCTGCGGTTGAAGTGATCATGGATGAAGAGGGAATCAGGCGGGCCAGGTCCATGGGACGACTCCCTGAGCAGGGAAAAGAGGGGGCGGGCTTTCCCGGACAGGAGGCCTGGCTTAACCATTTCTATCCACGCCTGGACACCCTCCTGCACTATCTCCCTGAAAACGGGGTTATCGTTCTATTTGATCCACACCGGATGGATGCCGAAAGCCGGAAGACCGAGAAGAAATTTTACAAAGACGTGGAGAAATTCCAGGAAGAGTCAGCCGGAAGGGGGAGACCCTTTCCCGATACAGAGGGTATCGTCGTACCCTTCCGGGAGATCGCGGAAGCCTTCAACAGGTATCAGCGCATGGAGATGGGGGAGATTAACCTGCGCAAGGTGGAGGGAAGAGAAGGGGGCCCTGAAACAGGGGATGCCTCCCCAGTCATACAGATGAGGGGGCACTTCAGCCTGGATGAGGACCTGCAGATCAGGCTTGCCGCCAAGGGGAGGGTTTCCATGGCCCCCTTTGCCAACAGAATCGCCTCATGGCTGGACACCCGGGCACGGGTCGTCATAACCTGCAGCACACAGCAGCAGGCCGGTCGTCTGAGGGAAATCCTGGCAAATTACGATCTGCCTGTGGCAGGGGTGGCCGAGGCCTGGAACAGGGTCCCTGAAGGGCCGGGGCTGAACCTCTGCCTGGGCAGACTGCCCGAGGGGTTTACCTGGCCGGAGATGGGACTCTACGTGCTCAGCGAGGACGAAATATTCGGCCCCAAGAGGACTCTCCGGAAGAGGAAAAGGCCCGGGGCCAGCGGCGGACTCAGCTGGTCCAGTTTCAGTCAGCTCAAGGCTGGGGACCTTGTCGTCCATGAGGAGCACGGAATCGGCAGGTACGGCGGGCTCGTGGCAATGGAGATCGCCAGCAGGATGAACGACTTCATCGTTGTGGAGTACGCCAATAATTCCAGGCTCTATATACCGGCAGACCGGGTCAGCGTACTCCAGAAATATGCGGGGGCCGGCGAAAAGGACCCCAGACTAGACCAGCTTGGCGGTCAGGCCTGGCTCCTCACCAAACAGAAGGCCGCCAAATCGGTCAGAGAGATCGCAAAACAGCTTGTGGAGATCTATGCCCTGAGAAAGTACCGGAAGGGACATTCTTTTTCTCCACCTGACCATTACTACAGGGAGTTCGAGTCCACTTTTGAGCATGAGGAGACCGATGATCAGGCCAGGGCCATTGAGGACGTGCTCAAAGACCTGGCCTCGGAACGGCCCATGGACCGGCTAATATGCGGGGACGTGGGCTTCGGCAAGACCGAGGTGGCAATTCGAGCGGCCTTCAAGGTTGTGGAGGATGGAAAACAGGTGGCCTTCCTTGTGCCCACAACGGTCCTGGCTGAACAGCACTACGAGACCTTCAGAAAGAGGATGGAGCCCTACTCCATGAAGGTCGCTGTCCTGAGCCGCTTCAAGACCAGGTCGCAACAGGCCGAGATCATCGGAAAACTGAGATCGGGGGGCATAGACGTACTGATAGGTACCCACAGAATCCTGCAGAAGGACGTGAAGTTCGCCGACCTGGGCCTCCTGATTATTGACGAAGAACAGCGTTTTGGCGTCAAGCAGAAGGAAACACTGAAAAAATACCGGACCCTGGTGGACGTGCTGGCCGTTACGGCCACCCCTGTTCCGAGAACCCTTCAGATGTCCATGACAGGGGTCAGGGACCTGAGTGTCATCGAGACTCCGCCCCAGGACAGGCTGGCCATTGAGACCTATATCTCTCCATACGACAAAGCCCTGATTATCCGGGCTATTGAGGCTGAGCTTGAGAGGGGGGGGCAGATCTTTTTCGTCCACAACAGGGTGCGCACCATCTATCATACGTCGGACCAGCTCCGCGGAATGGTTCCCCGGGCGCGTATTGAGGTGGCTCATGGTCAGATGAAATCAAGGGACCTGGAAGAGACCATGATGAGGTTCCTGCAAAAGGAGATCGACGTCTTGGTCTGCACCACCATCATTGAGTCGGGCCTGGATATTCCGTCTGCCAACACCATTATCATCAATGAGGCGGACCGCCTGGGACTGGCCCAGATCTACCAGTTGAGGGGACGGGTGGGACGGGCCAAGGAAAAGGCGTACGCCTACCTCCTCATTTCCAACAACTCTGTCCTGACAAGAGACGCGGAGAAGAGGCTGAAGGCCCTCATGGACTTCTCCAGCCTGGGGGCGGGTCTCAACCTTGCCATGCACGACCTGAGGATCAGGGGGGGAGGCAACATCCTGGGCTTTTCCCAGTCAGGTCATATCTCAGCGGTGGGATATGAGATGTACGTGAAACTCATTGAGCGTGCCGTCACCGAGCTGAAGGGTGAGGAGTGGGAAGACGATATAAACCCGGAGATCAATATAGATATCCCATCGTACCTTCCCTCAGGCTATATCATGGACACCGACGTGAGGCTGAACCTGTACCGGAGGCTTTCCGCCCTTGTGGACAGGGGGGAACTGGAAGAAATAACCGAGGAGATAGTTGATCGTTTCGGGCCACCGCCCGGGGAGGTGGTCAATCTCTTCGGTCTGATGTCGATTCGGCTGCTGTTGAAAAGACTGCGAATCATCAAACTCGATATGGGGCCCGAGGGGCTCACCCTGACCATGGCCGAGGATACCCGTGTGGATCCCAGGGCCCTGATCAGGGTGATAGAGGCGCAGCCCCACAAATTCCGGCTTCTGCCCCATAACAGGTTGAGGATCCGCGCGGGCAGGCTTTCTTTCCCCTCCGATTTCACCAGGGTGGAGCAACTGATCGCCACATTCGATTTCAACAAGGAGGGGCAGGGCAGGGCTGCTGAAACCCGCGGACCCAGGACCTTTGGGATCTGAAAAAATATGTTTAATTTTATAGGATATGCTGTTAACATAAAAAATTTGTGGAATAGGAGCCTGGAACTGCGGAAAGGGTCGGACAGGGGAGGATGATCTACAGTACCATCAGGAGAAAGGACCTGTTCACGGGTTTTTGTCTTTGCACCCTCATCTGTTGGACCCTGGCCTTTCTTTCCTCAGGCTGCGGTCCGTCTGATCATGGGGCAGAGGCCCCGGCAATTATTATCGGTTCAACACGCCTGTCCCTTGATCAGTTGAAGAGGGAGATGGAATTCATCGGGGGGGGGGATATCGATGTTCCGGCCTCATATAGGGAGGAGGTCAGGAGGCAGCTTATTGAACAGGTAATAGACTACTACCTTATCATAGAGTATGGAAATCAGCACAACATATCGGTCTCTGATGAGGAATTCAAGAGGAGACTGAATGAAATAAAGAGGGAGTACTCGGAAGAGGACTTTCACAGGATGTTGCTTCAGGGATATGTGGATCCCGACCAGTGGGAGAGACGCCTGAGGGATCAGCTCCTGGTGGGTAAGGTGATCGGCCGGGTGTTCAACACCATTACCCCGCCCGGGTATGAAGAGGTAAAGGCCTATTTCAATAAAAACAGCAGCAGATTCAAATACCCGGAGACGGTCAGGTTCCGGCAGATAGTATGCAGGTCAAAAGGGGAGGCAAAGGCCCTGCGTGACCGCATCCGTGCAGGGGAAGATATGGGAGAGCTGGCCGCAGAATTTTCCATAGCCCCCGAGGCCGATGCGCGTGGCGAGGTGGGCTGGGTAGCCAGGGGCGAACTGGTCCCCAGCATGGAAGAGGCCCTTTTTTCAATGGAGCCCGGCACAATAAGCCCTGTTATCAAAACCCCCTTTGGGTATCATCTTCTTGAGGTAATATCTCGCCGCCCTGCCGGTGTAAAGGGCCTTCCCGAAGTTATTGACCAGATAGAATCACGCCTTCTCCGCGAAAAGGAGGAGGCCTTTTACGGACAATGGGTGAAAAAGCTCAGATCCGACTTCAAGGTAGAGGTTAATAGAGATCTATTGAACGGGCCGGGTCTTTCATGACCGCCTTGATCTGAAACTCAGCCCACTTCCCGGGGTCCGGGACCCTGTTTTTGAAAGGGCACATGAAGCGATTAACGAAAACCATCGGCCTCCTTTTTCTCACAGCAGGGGCCGTTCTTATGTCTTGCACCCAGGTTTCAGCCGAGGTCTTAAACCGTGTGGTTGCCATTGTCAACGACCAGGTAATCACCCTCTATGAGCTTCACACCACCATGCAGATGACCACCGGCCTTTCCTACAAGGATCTCAGGGAAAGGTCTGAGGAGACCTACCTGGAGACCCGCAAGAAGATCCTGGACGACCTGATCGATCAGAAGATCGGCCTTGAAAAGATAAAGGAACTGAAAATCAAGGTGAGCGAAGAGGAGATAGACAGGGCCATTGAAAAGGTTAAGGAGGACAACCAGCTCACCCAGGAGGACCTGGTCAAGGAGCTCAAGAGACAGGGAATCACCTATGAATCGTACAGGGAAACCGTCAGGGAGGAGCTGGAAAGGGTACAACTTATCAACCTGGAGGTAAAATCAAAGATCCTACTCAGGGAAGAAGATATCGAGGAGTATTACAATACCCACAGGGATGAGTTTACCAGCGAGGGGAGGGTGCGCCTTGCGCTGATTTTTCTCAAACAGCAGGATCCGGCCGACAAGAAAGAGGCCCGGGCACTCCACAACAAGGCCCGGGAGATCCTCTCAATGATAAGGAACGGTGAAGACTTTGCTGACCTGGCAAGGAAATTCTCAAACGGGCCAGGCGCAGCGGAGGGGGGGGACCTGGGCGTGTTCAAGATGTCCGAACTGAATCCCGAGATGTCAGAGACCATCAAGGGACTCTCCGCCGGCCAGGTGAGTGAGCCCATTATCATGCCCTACGGGGTCAAGATCATAAAGGTGGTGGAAAAGGAAGGGGGAGGAGAAAAATCGTTTGAGCAGGTCAAAAACGCCATTCGCGCCATCCTGTACAGGAAAGAGCTTGACAAGAAGTATTCCGCGTGGATCAAAGAACTTAGAAAGAAGTCTTATATAAAGATAGTTTTTTAGACCGTCCAGGCCTCACCTCAAACGGACAGGGCCCAAGGGCTGTGGATCTCCTGCCGTGGGCGGACAAGGCAGAGGATGGACGGGCAATATGGATGATTTTTAGGGTTTTTATGGGCAGAGAAAAAGACAACCCATCAGACGAGGAACTGAAGGACTGGGAATTTCCCTCTGGGAGAGAGCTTGGAGCCATCCTGAGAAATAAGAGGGAAGAAATGGGTCTCAGCCATGCTCAGATCTCTGAACGGATCAAGCTCAGGCCCCATTTTCTTCAGGCCCTGGAGAACGAGGATTGGGACAGTCTCCCGTCTCCCGCCTTTGTAAAGGGGTTCATCCGGTCCTATGCCCGGGCCCTGGGGCTGGCTGAAGATGGCCTTATAGCCCTTTATCAGGAGATAACCCCCCAGCCTCACGAAGTCCCGGTACCTGCCGGCGCGCAGGAGGGGAGGGGGAAGAAGAGGTTGGCCTTCTACATTATCCTCCTTGTTGCCTGCTGTGTGGCAGCCTACGCGGTTTTCACATGGTGGAGGGGGCTGAGCCCAACGGAAAAGGGGACGGTTGAACACCGTGAACAGGTTCAGGCCCCTGAAGGGCCTGCCGAGCCAAAAGCCGTTCAGTCTGTGCCGAAAGAGGATAGAGGGATCCCGGTGAGTGAATCTGAGCCTGCCCAGGTTCTTCCTGAAGCTGAAAACCCTGCCCTCACCGAGGCCCCCCCGTCCGTTCCCGAACTGGTACCCCAGGGGGAAGCCTCTGCCCCGGAGCAGGCGGAAGAACCGCCTGTGGTGGAAGAAGAGGAGGTATCCACGGAACAGGCATCCAGCCCTGCCTCGGAGCCCGATCTCTCTGAGGCCCCTCCCCCGCCTGCAACAGAAAAGAAGGCCCTGGTGTTGAAGGCCCTTGTTAAGGAGAGGACGTGGGTCAGGGTACGCGCTGATAATGAAAAGCCCAAGGAGTATATCCTTGCCCCAAACAGCAGACACCGATGGCAGGCGGACAGGGGGTTTGATCTTCTCATAGGCAACGCAGGGGGGATTGAACTGGAGTTGAACGGAAAAAAGATGCCTCCCCTGGGCAAACAGGGCCAGGTGGTAAGGCTGAAACTTCCCATGGAAAGCGAAAGGAGCAGTTCAGAAAATTAAAGTGGAAAATATACTTGACGTCTTTGAAGAAAGGGGCTTTGTGGAGCAGGTCACTGACAGGGACCAGGTATGGCGCCTGTTGCAGAATCCCGTAACCTGCTATATAGGCTTTGATCCAACCGCCAAGAGCTTCCATGTGGGGAGCCTTCTTCCCATCATGTCTCTGGTGCATATGCAGAGAGCGGGCCACAGGCCCATCGCGGTGATAGGAGGTGGAACCGCCCTGGTGGGAGATCCCAGCGGAAAAACCGAGATGAGGCCCGTTATAACCCGTAAAGAGATAGAAGAAAACGCCTCATACCTGAAAGAACAGTTGGCCAGGTTCATGGAGTTCGGGGAGGGTAAGGCCATCATGGTTAACAATGCTGACTGGCTCACTCCCCTGCGCTACATAGACTTTTTGAGGGACATAGGCCGGCACTTCAGCGTTAACAGGATGCTGGCTGCAGAGAGCTACAGGGTCAGGCTGGAGACGGGCCTTAACTTCATCGAGTTCAACTATATGCTGCTCCAGGCCTATGATTTCTGGCACCTGTTCAAGACCTACGGCTGCCGTCTGCAGATGGGTGGAAACGACCAGTGGGGCAACATCCTGGCAGGGGCGGACCTGACAAGACGGATGGAGGGCGAGATCATTCACGGCCTCACCTTTCCCCTGTTGACGACCTCTTCAGGTATAAAGATGGGGAAGACACACGCCGGGGCCGTCTGGCTTGATCCTGAACTCACATCTCCATACGAGTACTACCAGTACTGGATCAACCAGAACGATGAGGACGTGGGCCGCTTCCTGTCCCTCTTTACCCTGCTGCCCATGGACCAGGTGAGAGATCTGCGCAGACTCGAGGGCGCTGATATCAGAGAGGCCAAGGAGGTCCTGGCCTACGAGGCAACCAGGCTATGTCATGGCCGGACAGAGGCCGACCAGGCACGAAAGGCCGCCCGGGAGCTGTTCGGCGGGGGCAAATCAGCCGTATCAGGGTCTGTCCCTGTCTTCTCAGTCACCAGAGACAGGATGGAAACGGGTATTCCCGCCTATATCCTCTTTGCCGAGGCAGGCCTTGCGAAATCGCGTGGAGAGGCCCGCAGGCTCATAGCCCAGGGAGGGGGGTATCTGGACGGCAGAAAAATCGAGTCGTTTGATCAGCCGATCATATTCAGCGATTCATGCCTTCTGAGGGCGGGTAAAAAGAGATACGTCAAGATCATCCTGGAATGAAGGACAGGGGAATCGCTGTACGAACCGGCATGGACCCTGATGTCCCCTCGCACACCTGAGGTGAATCTCGAGGAGAAAAGATCTGCTGATCCCTCTGTAATAACCGGCCCGGCCGGCGCAGATCTACGGAGGGAAGCCTGACAAGGTACTGCTCTCAGATGAAAAAGTCCACGGAAAAGACAAAGACCGCCAGAGACTCTGAGCATATTGAACTGAAAAAGAAGGACCTCGCCCCGGCCATTCCCCTGGCTGACAGATCCCTGGTCCCCTTTGACCCACTTCAGATCTACCTTATGGAGATAAAGCGGTACGATCTCCTTTCAAGAGAGGAAGAGAGAGAACTGGCCATGAGGATCAGGGATCACGGCGACGATGAGGCCGCCTACAGGCTCGTTACCGCCAATCTGAGGCTGGTGGTGAAGATCGCCATGGATTTTCACCGATACTGGACCAAGAACCTGCTGGACCTGATCCAGGAGGGAAACCTGGGCCTTCTCCAGGCCGTAAAGAAATTCGATCCCTATCGGGGGATCAAATTTTCCTATTACGCGTCGTTCTGGATTAAGGC
>DREN01000292.1 GCA_011051075.1 Deltaproteobacteria bacterium
ATATTACCCTGAGTATCGCCAGGTTTCTGGCTAAAGAACTCCGGAAGAGGCTCGGCTGCCAGGTGTTTCTAACCCGGAACAAGGACGTTTTCCTGTCCCTGGAAAAGAGAACCGCCATTGCCAATATGAAAAAGGCCGACCTGTTCATTTCATTGCACGTGAACGCCCACAGGGACAGGAGGATTCACGGCCTGGAGACCTATTTTCTGAACATGGCCACCGATGAGAGGGCGGTGATGGTGGCTGCCAGGGAGAACGCAACATCTGAAAAGAATATAAGTGATCTCCAGACCATACTTAACGATCTCATGCTGAACACCAAGATCAACGAGTCCAGCCGGCTTGCCCATTTCGTTCAGAACGGTATGGTCCTCAGCGTAAAAAAATGGAACAAAGGGGTCAGGAGTCTGGGCGTGAAGCAGGCCCCTTTCTACGTCCTGATCGGGGCCCAGATGCCGGCCGTTTTGGTGGAGGTGGGGTTTCTTTCCAACAAATGGGAGCGTAAGAGGTTGCTCAACAAGAAGTATCAGAAAAGGGTGGCAGAGGGGATCTACGCGGGCATAAGCTCCTACATCCGCAGTATTGGTCAGATATATCAGGGGGGCTAATCCTCCCTACTTCATCCTCAGGTATGCGTCGATAAAGGGATCGATGCCCCCGTCCATGACCCTGTCCACATTACCCTCCTCCACGTTTGTACGGTGATCCTTCACCAGCCTGTAGGGGTTGAACACGTAGGACCTTATCTGGCTTCCCCAGGCGATCTCCTTCTGGTTCTGGTGCATCTCCTGTTTTTTCTTTTCCAGCTTTCCTTTTTCCACCTCGTATAGCTTGGCCTTAAGCACCTTCATGGCCATCTCTTTGTTTCGGTGCTGGGATTTCTCATTCTGGCACTGGGTTACGATGCCCGTGGGGATATGGGTGATCCTTACCGCAGAGCTGGTCTTGTTCACATGCTGGCCACCCGGCCCGCTGGCCCTGTACGTGTCGATACGGAGATCGTTTTCATCCACCTCGATGGTGATATCCGTGTCAACCTCCGGCAGCACTGAGACCGAGGCAAAGGATGTGTGCCTCCGCCCGGTGGCGTCAAAGGGGGAGATCCTGACCATGCGATGGATCCCGTGTTCTGACTTGAGATACCCGTAGGCGTAAGGGCCGCTCACGGTAAATGTGACGTTCTTTATGCCTGCCTCATCTCCCGGGAGATAGTCGATGACCTGGACCTTCATGTGCTTGTCTTCACCCCACCGGGTATACATCCTGAACAGCATCTCCACCCAGTCGTTGGCCTCGGTCCCCCCTGCTCCCGCGTTGATAGCCACAATGGCGTTACGCTTGTCATCGGGATCGCCAAGGAGGGTCTGGAATTGGAGCCCTTTGATGGCCTTCTGGAGTCCGGCTACATCTTCTGCCAGCTCCTTCAGTGCGGAGGAGTCCTCCTCCTCTCCGGCCATCTCGGCGAGGAGTTTTGCATCCTCGGCCTCTTTATGAAGGTTCTGATAGGTATCGATCCTTTCCCTTAACAGGGCCCTCTCCTGGCTCAGTCGGGAGACCTCCTCCTGGTCCCGCTGCCAGAAACCGGGGCTGGACATGAGTTTCTCGATCTTTGCAAGTTCCTCTTCATCGCTGTCCAAGTCAAAGATGACCTCTTAGGTCATCAAGCTGGATCATAATATTGTCTATGGTTTCGGTCAGTTCCTCAAACATTGGTAGCCTCCTGACAGTACTCTGTTTCACTGGTTTCGCAGATCAGCAGGAGCTCAAGGGCAACGCAAATCTACGTGTTGCTGCTCCCGGTGGTCATATCTAAATTCTAATACCCAAAAGGCCGATTGCAAGTCACCTCACCCTGATAGCCCTGCCCCGGGATATGAATGAAATCCCCTGCTGGGCCTTTGTTCCAATCATTACCCCTTCGATTATGGGATCGTTCACCTCTGATTCCGCCTCCCATCTGACAATGAACTTGGCCCCGGAGCCCCCGCTCTTATCCGATTCCTTCACAACATAGCGCATGGACCCCATGGAGTTTAACTGCCTGGGCTCTTTCAGATAACGTTTGATCAGCTTTCCGTCCGAGTCATGGTAATCTACCGAGAGGATGGTGATCGGGTGATCAGGGTCTGTGTTGCGTACGCTGAGGGTTGCGGCCAGGAGGAAGGGACGCTCCCGGTCGCCGATGTAGATATGGGAGTAGATGGGCACATAGACCGTCTGTCCCTTTGAGAGAATGATTTTCGAAGCGGCCTGGCCTGGAGTGGCCGTCAGACCTGCCCCCAGGAACAGAGACCAGGAAAACAACAACGGTAACATGTACTTATGATGCATCATCTTCCTCCCCCCTCCAGATATAAGGATAGGGACCAACGGGTTGGCCACGGGCAGGCAGCCTCGCCCCATGAGGAGCCCGGGCCTGGTCAGCAGCGATCCGAGCAACAGTGATTTTAACAGGTATGGTATCCAATATAAGCCCCCCGGTCAAGGAATAAAGGGGTTGATCAGCGGTTGTAATGGGAATCTCCGTGATTCTCGCAGGGCTCCGTCATGCTTGCTGATAACAGCTTGAAATCATGTTGGTATGGACGGCCTTCAAAATTCTCGCGTAAAGCCGCAAAACACGCAAAGAACAAAAGGAAAAGCTTAGCGGCTTCGCGCCTTTGCGTGAGATTACCTTCTCTTCAACCTACGTGATATCAGCACGTTTGCGCTGACTTTGACGTTTCCCTGGTGATTCTCGTGGCGGTGTTGACAAAATCGGATATTGGAGGCCATACTGGGGTACGAGACAGATATCCCTGACATGACGTCGGCCGATCCGGGTCATAAGGGGGAGATCCAACAGGGCAGTACCAGGGAGGTTTATATGAAAGAGAGGGTGAAGATCATCGAGGGAGACATTACCAGGCTGGAGGTTGATGCTATTGTCAATGCGGCCAATACAAGCCTATTGGGAGGAGGCGGTGTTGACGGGGCCATTCACAGGGCCGCGGGTCCTGAGCTTCTGAAAGAGACCAGACAGATAGGGGGCTGCCCCACAGGTGAGGCCAGGGTGAGCAAGGGGTATCGTCTCCCCGCCAGGTGGGTTATCCATACGGTGGGGCCTGTGTGGGCCGGGGGCCACGGGAGTGAGGACGATCTTCTGACCTCCTGCTACAGAAACAGCCTGATGGCCGCAAGAGAGATAGGGGCCCAAACCATAGCCTTCCCCTCCATCAGCACCGGGGCCTACAGGTTCCCCCTGAAACGGGCCACGGGCATAGCCATGGGGGAGACAAAGCGGTTCCTGGAATCCGATGACACCATAAAACGTGTGATCTTTGTCTGTTTCGGGAAGGATGTCCTGGACACGTACATGGATATATTCGCCCAGGTGTTCGGGGAATAGATCTTTGTACGGGATGCTGGCGGAAGTCCCTGCCCTTTAGCGGGATGTAACTTCTCACAGGCCCTTGCATGGTGAGCAAGGATCATCTCAGCCTGAAGCTGGCTCTAAGGGCCTTTAGGGGATGTTTTACAGAATCCACTACCGCAGTGGGCTCAAAACCGCAGTGGAGCATGCAGTGTGCGCAGCGGGGGTCCCTGCCCGCGCCGTATCGGGACCAGTCGGTGTTTTTCATGAGATCTTGGAAGGTGGGTTCATATCCGTCGTTCAGAAGGTAGCACGGCCTCTGCCAGCCAAAGATATTTCGGGTGGGATTTCCCCAGGGCAGGCATGCGTAGTCCTGATTGCCTGCCAGGAAATCCAGGTAGAGGCTGGTGTGGTTAAACCGCCAACTCTTGCCCCTGCCAAGCTCAAGAACAGATCGGAACAGGGAGACGGCCTCCTCACGGATAAAGAAGTTCTCCTGGTCAGGGGCGTTCTCGTAGTTGAAGGCTGAAGCCACGGTCATGGCCTCTACCCCGAGCCCGGTGAGAAGGTCGAAGAGCTCACCCGCGCTTTCGGCAGTCTCTCCCTTGAAGATGGTCGTGTTGGTTGTAACCCTGAAATCTCTTGAAAGAAGCATGCGGATGGCTGACACGGCAACATCAAAGACCCCAGGGAGCCCCACCCGTTCATCATGCCGCTGGTTCATGGCGTCTAAGTGGACGTTGAAGGTGAGATAGGGGGAGGGCTCAAACTCCCTGATCCGCTTTTCCACAAGGAGCGAATTGGTACAAAGATAGACAAACTTTTTGCGGGCCACCAGCTCCCTTGTGATAACCGCTATTTCCGGGTGAAGCAGGGGCTCTCCTCCGGCAATGGAGACCACCGGGGCCCCGCATTCTTCCACTGCGGTAATGCACTCCTCCGGGGTCATGCTCCTCCTGAGGGTTTCGGCTGGATAACCGATCTTTCCGCAGCCCCTGCACCTCAGGTTGCAGCGGAAAAGGGGCTCCAGCATCAGGACCAGGGGGAACCGTTCCCTGTGTCTCAGCCTCTGCGTGAAGATATAGGCGCTCAGACGGGCCTTTTGAACTAACGGTATCCCCATTTTTCTCTCTCTCTGGTCTAATTGCACTGCGCACCGGGGTTCAAAGGCTCAAACCAGGCTTTATCTACCCGGTTATCCATGCCGGATCTTTCTCACTGGGCCGTCTCTGCCACATCACACACACGTTTAAGCAGCTCAAGGGCCCTCTTCCACAAAGAGAGAAGCTTACTTTCCGGGGGGATTTCAATCAAGACTTTTCTAAGCTCCACGCAGGCCTGGCCGGTTTGTTCATCGGCCAGAAGGCCCTCAACCAGCCCCAGACGGTTTTCCATAAACCCGGGGGCCTGTTCAACGGCCTGCCTGTAGTGCTCAACGGCCCTGGCAGGGTCTCCAATACTGAGGGGAAAGGGGGGGGCACGCAGGTACAGCTCACCTAACATCCTGTGTGGACCTCCGTGGTCCACGCCAGGGTCCAGATCAGCGGCAAGGAGGGCCTCGCGCTCAATAACTGGCACAAGCTCAAGGCCTCGCAGGCTGTTGTTCTCCGCCTCCAGACCGGTAAGATAGGCGTAAAGGTAGTGGGCCTGACCACTTTTGGGTAGCAGGGCTTTTGCGGTCTCAGCCAGCCTGCGCCCCTCTACCGCACGGGCAAGGCGCAGTGACCTGTCTTCCCCCTGTCTTGCCAGAAAGGCGTAGCAGTTTGCGGCTCGTAAGGTCAGGGAGCCCTTTTCTCCGGCCGATGAGGCCCATTTTCGGGCCTGATCCAAGGTGCATGGAGCGTATATGGAAAGATCAGGGCCCGTGATACCTGTAGGCCCCTGTGACTGCTGGTTCCCCAGACTTGCGCACCCTGCAAGCAGCAGAAAAAAGAGAAGGACACTACCTGAGGCAGTCCATCCACCTTTTGCCCTCTCCGATCCCGGACAGGTCCCTGTCTGCCGGTCCAAAACCATCGGTCTGAAGGAGTTTGAGCAGGACCTCTGCATCTTTATCCTCTTTCATGGCCATGAGTACCCCGGTTAACCTTTTAGACCTCTCATCAGTGGGACCGAACCAGACTACGGGGCTCTTTGGGAGGTCTCCGGATTCGTGGACTACCTTGACTTGCTTGAACAGGGGCAGGGCCTCAAGGGACCTGTACTGGGCCCCGTCTAACACCGCCCCTGCAGCCTTTCCCCTCATAACCCTGCGCAGGGCCCGGAGGGGCCGGAATGTTCCTGTCAGGGCAAAGGGTAACCGCTCCGGTGGTCTCCCGAACAGGAGACAGGCCGCGGCCTCAGTCTCAAACAGCATGTTTCCTAAAACCTTGCCCCTGATGGATTCCCATCTCCCCTGGAAGTCCCTCTTCACAACAAGACGCCACACATCTTTATCATATCCTCCTGGGCGGGTTGAGGTAAGGGCCGTCATCCCAAACCGCCTTGCCTGTTTCAGGTAGAACCCGAGCCTGACGATGCCCCAGGCGGGCGGAGTGCCCTTGAGGAAATTAACGGCCCTGTCGACCTCGTTGAAATAACGCCCCCTTATGGAAATGCCGTTCCCCATCTTCTTCCCGAGATAGTCGGCCAGGGCATCCATGACCGGCTGGGCCTCCTGACAGGTGCCGGGCTGACCGGGCTGGATAACGGCAAAATCCAGAGTCTCTCCTGACAGGGCCGGTGTTAAGCAGAGGAGCAGGACCGCTGAAACAAAAAATATGAACGCAGATCTTAGGGTGTACAACCTGACAATCCCTCCTTCCTGTTCTTTTTATTCACCTGCAGAGTCCATGAAATCCCTGGTTTACCTGTGTCCCGTCAACTTCAGCATGGGGGGGAGCACCAGGAGACATGCCATCATACCCATGAAAGAGCCAAACACCATTATCCAGCCGAGGCTCGCCAGACCCCGGTGCTGAGCGAACATAAGACCTCCGAAACCGATCATGGTGGTGGCAAAACTGAGGGCTACGGCCGTGGGTGTGCTTGTAAAAAAGAGCCCTCCAGGATCCGGCCTCTTGCGCCGGAGTTCACTCCAGCGGGCCAGGAGATGGACCCCTCCATCCACCCCGATGGCAATGAGGATCGGAATGGCAAAGAAGTTGGCCAGGTTGAAGTGGAGACCTACCCATCCCATCAGCTCCAGGAGCCACAACATGCTTACGCCCAAGGGCAGGAGTGTGAGAAATACGTACCTGAAGGAACGTGAGTAGAGCCACAGGATAAGGGAAACCAGAATCATGGTCAGTCCCGCTGCCATGAGGAAGGTCCTGTGCATCATGCGGGCAGACTCAAACACCCCTACTGGAACCCCGCTCACATGGGGGTCCACCCGGCGCAGGGCCGAGATAAAATGTTCCAGGGTGTCGAAGTCCCAGACGTCTCCCTTTGGAAGGATCTTTATCTGATAGGCCCCGTCCTTCCCCACGTAAAGGTCTCGCAGGGAGGGGGGCAGGTCCGTCGGTGTTACTGATCCGGCGGAAAGCCACACCTTCAACTGCAAGAGGCCCTTCTCCATATCCCCGACCAGGCCGGTCTGAAGGACCTTCAGACGTTCCGCCCTGTTCCCATTTTCCTGAATCAGCCCGAATGCCTTTCTGCAGTAGTCCAGGACCTGATCAATAAGGGCAAGCTCTGAGGTGGCTCCGGCGGCAAAGAGTCTTTCCTCCAGCATCTCCAGGGCCCCTGAGAGCCGGGACAGGGCCCTTAGCAGGCGGTCGCGGTCCGGGGGGGGTGTGTGAAGGGAATTGGCCGGTATTCGTCCCAATGCCCTGGCCGCGGCCTTATAGATGGCCGATTTCAAGGCCTGATCTTCAGGAATGAAATCAAGGATACTCTCCACCTTTGCCACGCAGGGCAGGGCCTCGATAGTTCCTGTAAGGCGTCTGGCGTCTTCAAGATCAGGGGCGGTGAGGATAGCGTACCAGGTGGATTCATCGGCCGTATGGATCAGGGTCCTCTCGTATTCCACAGACTCAAGACCCCTGGCCTGAAGTTCCAGGAGGTTGTAGTTAAATCGCACATTCAGTAGCCCGGGAAGACCGGCAACGGTTATGGCGCCAAAGATCAGGAGGGTCCACCCGGGTCTTCTCGAGAGACGTTCCAGAAATGGAAGGCCTGTCACCCTTGGTACTGACGACGGAAAGAGCTTTTTCCTGCCGGCGATGAGCAGCATGGCGGGAAGTACCGTCAGCATGGAGAGGAGGCAGAGGAGGACCCCTGTCCCACCGATGAGACCCAGTTCAGCCAGCCCGATGAAGTCAGATCCTATGACCGAATAAAAGGCGCACACCGATGTAATAGCCCCAAGGATGATGCCGGGCCCGGTCCTGAAGATGGTTGTGCGGACCGCGCTGTCAACGTCTGACCCCCTCCTAGTGGTCTCAACGTAACGCATAACCATATGGATCCCGAAATCAACGCCAATACCCACCAGGACCAGGGCAAAAACAATGGATAGGAGGTTGAGCCTGCCCACGGTGATGGTGGCGAATCCAAAGCTCCATGCCACACCCATTAAAAGGGCGATCAGGAGGAGGAGGGGTCTCAGCCACCCGTGGAGTATGGCCATGAAAAGGATGGCAATGAGTAACAGGGCGATCACAGACGCCCTGGTCATATCCCTGTTCGTGGTCTCCATCTCGTCGGCCTGAAGCGCCGGTCTCCCGGTAAGACCCGCCTGGACACCTGGAAACTCTCCCTGTGTGGCCTTAATCGCCTGGCGTACCACGTGCAGAGGTCTGCCGATCACGTCCATGGTTCCGAAATCCTTGTGGGGCAGGAGACGCATGATCAGAAGGCTGCCGTCGGATGTGAAAAAATAGCGGCTTCCAGCCCGGGAGAGGTCGAGTATGGGGCTGTAGTTCTCCTTTCCCTGAAGGATATGGTCCATATTCTTTAAGAAATCTCTCAATAGATGAAGGCCCTGAACCATAATTCCCGGATCCGCGCCATGGACCTCAGCTTCAGAGCCGTTCATCAGGTGGGCCACTGTTTCAAGAAAGCCGGACAGGGATCTGTCCTTGAGCCACCTCTCCATGGAAGGGGCCAGGAATAGGACGGCGTTGGTCAGGGTCTTGGCCTCCTGGGGAGATGCGAAAAGGAGGGCGCCGCTGCCCAAATCACCTGGTGATATTCGGTAATAGACCGACTGGATAAGGTCCTGGTGCCGGGCCAGTCGGCCGTTAAGGGCCTCTGCGAATCGGATGGCCCCCTTTTTGCCGGCCTCGGTGCCCCCGGTCTTTATGACAACGTAGAGATACTCCTGATCCCCGAAGTTGTAGAGATGCTCCAGATACCTCTTCTGAAAGGGCACATCGGAAGATACAAGGCTGTCCTGGTTGCTGTTCAGGCTGAGAAAGGTAAAGGAGATAAGTGTGGACACCAGGGCCAGGATCAGGCCCGCCCCGATAATCTTGCCCGGATGTGTTGATACAAGGCCCCACAGCGAACTGAGGATCCCATCCTGCAGTTGTCTTCGAACGCTCATATGGATTTTACGGTACAAATGCCCGGATCTCTGATGGTGGCCCGGGCACCCCCCCCTTTTTTCCTGTGGCTGATGATTTTAGAGAACTTGGAGCGGCGTGTCAACCAGCCCTGGGCCTGACCGGGCCGGACTTTGAAACTGGACCTGAAAAGAACCTGATCTGAAAGCGTCCGGTGGGCATGGGCCATGGGAAAATATGTGGCACTGTCAGATTCCAGTGTCCCCCCCCTTCTTTCCCGTGGCATAGGCCCTTCCCTTCCATTCCGAGCCCCTCCCTTGCCAGTATCGGACGGCCGATGTCCAGGTCATGGCAAGGTAGAGCATCCCTGCGGCGGTGAGGGAGGTGGCCCATGTCCATGAAAGCCCGTAGAATCGAAGGGTGGGCAGGTAGGTAAGGATCATGGCGCACAGGGCGGTGGCGGAAAGGATCTTTGACAGGGTAGAGGAAAAAAAGATCCCCGCTACGGGGATCAGGAATAGGATAAGCATCATGACCGTACACAGGAGGAGAAGGAGGGTGGAATAACGGAGCTGATGAAAGGCGGTGCGTGCCACCATGTTCCAGATAGGTCTAAAATCCTCATAGGACCTGAGGCTGCGCGCGGAATGAGAAAGCCCTATCCATGTCCTCCGGCCCGAAGATTTGGCCAGTCTTGCCAGTGCGCAGTCGTCTATGAGTTCTCCTCTGATTGCGCTAAAGCCCCCAATTTCCCTGAGCACCTCTGTTTCCACCAAAATACATCCCCCGGCCGCCGCGGCAATTAGGGGAGATGTAGAGTTGGAAAGGCGGAAGGGGTAGAGCATCTTGAAGAAGTAGATAAAGGCGGGCATGAGGAGCCTCTCCCAGAAGCTGACCATGCGGAGGGCGGCCATCAAAGATACCAGGTGAAGACCCTCCTCGTGCATCTTTGTTCTCAGGGTGCGAACCAGCCCGGGTCTCAGTTCAATGTCAGCGTCAAGGAGGAGGATCAATCCGGTACTAACGTGCCCGAGACCCTGTTCAAGGGCCCAGAGTTTTCCACTCCAGCCGGAGGGAGCAGGTTCGCCTGAAACAACTGTGAGATCCTCCCCGCCACAGGCAGCGGCCGCGCCTGCCGTGTCATCGACTGAGCAATCATCCACAAGGACGATTTTCAGCCCTCTGCCCTGGGCCTTTAGTCCCATTAGAGTGGCCTGGATAAGATGGGCCTCGTTTCTTGCGGGAATGAGAACCGTGATATCGCTAAGGTCACTGCCACCGGAATCGGGGGCAGGGTCCAGGAATTCGGCCGTAGCCCAGGGGCGCCACGGCAGAAGGAGTATTACGGTCCAGATACAGGCTGCGGCCAGACAGATCAGATCCATAAGATTCATCGCCATGCACCTGCCCTGGATTACCCGGAGTTACCGGTTTGGGAATCCACGGGCGAGCCCAAAGACAGAAGTGGTTTCAGAGGAGAAGGGGTATTCCTGCGGGGCAGGCCCTTTCGCCTGAGACCTGCGGTCATCGGTTCCGGGTTATTTCGAGTCTGGGCGAGGCCATACGGATGCCCTCCCTGTCGAAACTCTCCTTTATCTTGGCGTTCAGGCCCCACCGTCCTGTGAGTGCGTGCTTTCTCTCCACCCAGAACCTGGCCTTCATCTCCATATAGTTGGGTGAAAATCTGTCAATAACCACCCTGGGGACAGGCTTTTCAAGGACTATCTCATCCTCTTCCAGGATCTTTCCTACCACCTCCTTCACCTTGTCCAGATCCTGGTCATAGGGGATGAAAAAATCGATATCCAGCCTGCGGTTGGGCCTTTCACTGGAGTTGGTTACCTGGTCGTTCAGTACCTTGTGATTGGGGATATAGATCACCTTGCCTTCAAAGGTCCTGATACGGGTGTACATAACAGAGATCATATCCACTATCCCGAAAGAATCCCCGATCTGGATGATATTGCCCTTTTTGAAGGGAAGTCGCGGAATATAGGGCTTTGCGATAATGTAGGCGGCCATGGAAACCATGACTATAACCATAATGATCCTGAAGAGGAGAGCGCCTGGAAACCCCACCATGTTCAGAACAACCAGGGCCCCCACCAGCAGCACAAGGATATGCAGGCCCGTAAGCGAGTAGGCCGCCTTCCGCTCTGGCATACCGTATTTTATAAGGATCTTTGCAACAACCTTCCCCAGATACTTGACCAGAAAAAGGACGATGAGCAGGAGGATCATCCCCTTGGCAACCATGGGGGCCAGTTCTCCCCCTACCCGGCTGATCTGGTCCACATAGGCGTTCAATCCAGAAGATATCGTATCCATGGTTGCGTCCTTTCTTCAAAGTTGCAAAGCCCCTGAAAACACTTCTTATTTTCTCTTATCACAACGGAGTGTTTTCTGCAACCGGTAAGGCTGAAAAACAGCAATTATAATTGGAGGAAGTATTTGATGCGCTTGGGTTTGATGTTTACCACATATATTCCCAGAACTGGTGCAACGGCGTCCCTCTGGGGGCAGGCCATGGCCAGGCACCCGGATAAGGCCTGAGCACTTTCCACCCACACAGGTCCTTTCGGCCTGACAATGGAAAGCATGGGTTTTGAAGGTTTCCTCTATAGGTATATGGATGACAGGGATTTCGTCAAACGCCTGGTGTGGAAAAGGACCGAATGGTTTGCTGAAATCGCCAGGTACGGTGCTGAACTCGGGGCTGATTTTATCTTGGTGGGGGACGATGTGGCGTTCAAGCACCTTTATTCCACCTGCTGAGTTCCACGAAATGATGACCCCTGCTATGCCTATATAGTGAACAAGGCAAAGATTCCGGTTGTCTGGCATTCTGACGGATTTATTACGCCGGTGCTTGAAACAGCGAACGAATATCACCTGGTTGTGCTAACCTAAAATTGACCACCCTGAGCGAAGATTCTCCGTGTGTTATGGTATGAGGAAAAAGACCATAGCCGAGGAGGGAAGGAGTTGCTCAAGATGGATCAATACGAGTTTATTAGGACGCCGCACAGGGTTTACGAGAAGAATATCGGCGAACTGCCACGGATGACGGGACATTCGCGTAACACGATCAAGAAGGCCGTGCATTCCTGTGGTCTTATCACGGTAAGAGAGCGATACCATCATTTCTAATCTGCGTATCCTTTTGATTTAATGGTGAAACTGTTGTACGGATGGGCCTTCGGGTTTCAGAACGTCAAGGTTAGCCCGGGTTTGTACCAACTGAAGTTCCACATCTGAGACAGAGGTCTTGGTCTCGACAGGAGAGAGGAGACCTGTGACCAGATGGACGGGCAGCAGTTGAGGGATGTGAGGAGCTGGCACAGGGAAACCGTTGAATTCCGGTTTTTTCTTGACAGCCCGTTCCTCTTCCGTATAATTCCATCAAATGATGGAAACGTATGTTGGCATAAAACGATGGTAACACCCCTTGAAAAGGCCCGCAAGGACCCCGGCTCCATGAAGGGGAGGATACTGAAGGTGGCCCGCCGCATGTTCGGTGAGTACGGTTACCACGGTGCCACAACCCGGATGATCGCCCGGGAGGTGGGGATCGATATCTCGACCCTCTACTATCACTGGGGTGAGAAAAGCGATCTCTACGAGTCGGTGGTTCTCGACATCAACAACGACCTTCGACAAGAACTCAGGGAGGTGGAAAGGGTCATCCATGGCCGTCCCCTGTCGAGGCGTCTGAAGATTGCCTTGGAAATGGTGACCGATTACCTGTTTGAGTGCCCTGAGATCTCCAACCTGATCCTCTTTCAATACTTCCGGAAGACCCGCAAAGAGCCTGATCTGGATTTTCATGTGCCTGATTTCATTTCAGATATAGCCCGTTCCATGGACCTCTGCAAAAAAGGTGGGCCCGTCCCCACGAGTGCGTTCATGCGGGTCCTGGCCATGATGAACTCCATTCACAACTTTATTTCAGGTGAGGATTTTTTCAGGGAGATGCTCAACCTGAAAAGAGATGAGTATAAGAAGCACGTTAAGGAAACCCTTGAGTTCATGCTGATCCCCGCGTTCACCGGCCCGGGGAGCCAGGGTGAAGATCATGGAAACAAACAGACAGACATAAGGAGGTGACAGGATGGCCCTTAACTTAGATGCCATCGGGAAAAAGATCGGACCTGTGAGCAGGAAGTACAACTGGAAAGACATTGTACTCTACGCCCTTGGTGTGGGAGCAGGTTTTGACGAACTGGAGTACTGTTACGAAGACAAACTCAAGGTGATCCCGAGTTTTTCCATAGCCAGCGTGTTTGAGTTCCTGGCAGAGGTTGGGATCAGTTCCAATGCGGATCTCTCGGGTATCCTCCACGGCGAGCAGGATATTATCTTTCACAACCCCATCCCCGTGGAAGGGACCATCACCACGGAGGGGAGCATCACCAACATGTATGACAAGGGCCCTGACAAGGGGGCCCTGGTGGTGGCGCGATCTGATACCTATCATTCCAACGGAAGCAAGCTCTTCACAAATATCTTCACCATCTTCTGCAGGAAAGACGGAGGCTTTGGTGGAGATCCCGGGCCCAGCCAGACCTTTGAACTACCGGACCGGCCCCCTGACTTTGAGGAGCAGGCCCGACCCTCTGCTGATCAGCCCCTTCTCTACAGGCTGTCTGGGGATATCTTTCAGCTCCATGCGGATCCGGATTTCGCCAGGGCCAGCGGATTTGAAAGGCCCATAATGCACGGGCTCTGCACCCACGGCTTTGCCTGCCGGGCCGTGATCAAGCACCTCTTCCCCGGAGAACCTGAGCGCATGACCCGTTTCAGGGTCCGCTTTTCCAAGACCCTCTATCCCGGCGTACCCATTAAGACCCTGATCTGGAAGGAGGAGGGCAAGGCCCTTTTCCAGACCCTCAACGCCGAAACAGAAGAGGTGATTCTCGACCAGGGTAC
>DREN01000366.1 GCA_011051075.1 Deltaproteobacteria bacterium
AGAGCCGGGCGTTGCCATGGTGACCGCCGGTCCAGGCTTTACCAACGCCCTTACGGGCATTGCCAGTGCGTACTTCTCCAACACCCCCCTGGTCTTCATAGCGGGGTGCGTGGGGCTTAATCACAGGGAAAAGCTGGATCTCCAGGATATGTCCCAAGAGCCCGTGATCAGGCCCATGGTCAAGAAAACCCTGGTCTGCCATAACCCTGAAAGGATTCCCGAGTTCATGGATATGGCCTTCAGGACCGCAGCGAGCGGACGACCGGGACCTGTTTATCTTGAATTGCCCGTGGATGTGCTTAACTCTGAGACTGGTGTTTCCGGTGTTAAGAAGCCTAATACCCATGTGGATTCCCACCCGGTAGATCTTGAGAAGGCGGGACTTATCCTTGAAATGATCGGTAAGGCTGAAAAACCGCTGATCATCGCGGGGACCGGGGTCTGGCAGTCCGGGGCAGAGGATGAGCTTGTGGAGTTTGTTGAGGCTGCCGGGTTGCCCGTGCTTACCTCCCTTTCAGGACGTGGGACGATCCCCGACACACATCCCTTATGTTTTGAGGGAGCGCTTGCCCTCAGGCCCGGCTGTGGTTTTTCAGCCTACGGTAATACCGATCTGGTAATCCTCCTGGGAACAAGGGTCTGCCTGTACTACATGTTCGGTCAGATCTTCAATCCCCAGGCCAGGATGATACAGGTTGATATCCAGGCCGAGGAGATGGGCCGCAATCGCGCCATCGATCTCCCCGTATTAAGCGACGTTGGGGCCCTTCTCAGGGAGTGCAACAGGATCATCATGGAAAAGGGCCTGAACGGGGATCTGAAAAAGCGGTTCTTCCCATGGGTTGCATCTTTGGAGACCGCCCATGAGCAGGGGAAGTCCTTTTCAGGGAAAGACTGGGAGAGTGACAGTGTGCCGATACATCCCCTGAGACTCGCAAAAGAGATAAACGATTTCATGGACCGGGAAGACGATATTGTTGTGGCGGACGGGGGCGATACCACCACCTGGATGGGAATGACCCGCACGGTTGTCCGTCCGGGGCATTACCTGGACTACGGTATATACGCATCCCTTGCCGTTGGGCTCCCATACGCCAACGCGGCCAAGCTCCTCTATCCTGGAAAACGGGTCTGCCTCATAACCGGGGACGGCTCAGTGGGGTTTAACTTCATGGAGTTTGAGACCTCCATCAGGAAAGGGCTTCCCATTGTGGCGGTCATATGCAACGACCTCGGCTGGGGCATGATCAGGCACAGCCAGGAGATCCGCATGGGACATGCAATTGAAGACGGCACCTATATCGGGAGGGTCGATTATCACAGAATGGTGGAGGCCCTGGGTGGGAAGGGTATGCTGGTGGAGGAGCCCGGAGACATAGCTCCCGCCCTGGAGGAGGCCTTTTCATCGGGAAAGACCACCTGCATAAACGTGATGACAGATACCACAACCGTAAGTCCGGCCAGCATGGCCCTCGCCAACTTGGGGGCGTATCAGGGGTAGTGGATCGGAGGTCGGAGGTAAGGGCCTGCCTGCCGTGGGATAAGGGATAAAATAGCATAATATAGAGTTTCAGATAATGATTTTGGCAAGGTCAGAGGGAGGAATCGGAGTAAGTCGTACCCATAGTACGTCGTCGACGATTCCGACCGATAACGCAGTCTAAAATCTTTATCTGGAAGTCTATAGAGCCATAGGAGGTGGACATGGATGCGTCGATGGTGGACCAGATCCGGCTCAACTTCAACCCCCAGGGACTTCTCGTTATAAACATCGCCATCGGTTTGATGATGTTCGGGGTCGCCCTGGACCTCAAATTGGAGGACTTTAAGAGGATAGTGGTATCACCCAGGGCCCCCGGGATCGGACTGGCGGCCCAGTTCATACTCCTCCCCGCCTTCACATATCTCCTCACCCTTGTACTTCGGCCTCTACCGTCCATCGCCCTGGGCATGATCCTGGTGGCCGCCTGTCCTGGAGGGAACCTC
This sequence comes from Deltaproteobacteria bacterium, assembly GCA_011051075.1. Taxonomy (GTDB): domain Bacteria; phylum Desulfobacterota; class DSM-4660; order Desulfatiglandales; family Desulfatiglandaceae; genus Desulfacyla. Next base: position 1,987 of record DREN01000366.1, read on the forward strand.
TCCAATATAATCACCTACCTGGCAAAGGGGAACACGGCCGTATCCATAAGTATGACCGCGGTTTCTACTGCCGCGGCCATCATAATGACGCCCCTGAACCTCTCCCTGTGGGGTAGTCTGAACCCCCACACCGCCGAGCTTCTGAGGAGGGTCAGCCTCAGCCCTGTGGATGTCTTTACCACCATTTTCCTGATCCTCGGAGTTCCACTTGTGCTGGGACTGAGCTTGAGCCGGATCTTCCCATCTCTCGCGGACAAGGTTCGAAAGCCTTTCAAGATCTTCTCCCTGGTGTTTTTCATCCTGATCGTGTGCGGGGCCCTGGCCGCCAACTGGAGTATTTTCCTTAAGGTCGTGGGGCTGGTGATGCTGGTCGTACTCCTCCATAACGCCCTGGCCCTGAACCTTGGATACTGGTCGGGCCGTGTGTGCAGGCTGGATGAGCGCGACTCACGGGCCGTATGCATAGAGGTGGGGATCCAGAACTCGGCCCTGGGACTGGTCCTGGTTTTCAACTTTTTCGAGGGCCTTGGAGGGATGGCGATTCTCGTGGCCTGGTGGGGCATCTGGCATATTATCGCAGGGTTGATCACCGCCTTTATCTTTACACGATTCCCCCTTCCCCAAGATCAGCAGGCCTGAAGTACGGTCTGATACGGGAAAAAGCACATGAAGCGAGGAGTTTTCAGGAACAGGGTTGTGGTTATAACCGGCGCTGCCAGCGGCATCGGGCTGGCCGTTGCCAGACGATTTGCACGAGACGGGGCAAAGATCTGCCTGCTCGATATGGATGAGAGGGCGTTAAAGGATGCGGAGAGGGACCTGGCCGATTATGGAACCGACTGCTTCAGCCTGGTCTGTGACGTAAGCCGGCGGTCGCAGTGTGAGGACTCCATTAAGGGGGTGATTGATCACTTCGGCGGGGTGGATGTGCTCATCAACAATGCGGGCATTACCCAGCGCGGCGCTTTTGTCGATACCAGGGTATCGGTCTTTGAAAAGGTGATGGCCGTGAACTTTTTTGGATCGCTTTACTGCACAAAGGCGGCCATCAGGGGTATTGTTGAAAGAAAGGGGCTGATCATCGTAAATGAGAGCATTGCGGGTCTCGCGCCCCTCTTAGGCAGGACCGGCTACAGCGCCAGCAAACACGCCCTCCACGGCCTCTTCACCTCGCTCAGGAGCGAGATCCGGGGGAGCGGGGCCCATGTCATGATCGTCTGCCCCGGTTTTGTGAAGACCAATCTGCAGGCCAGGGCCTTAGGAGGCAACGGCCAGGTGACGAAGCATCCCCAGTCCACGGTGGGCAGTCAGAGCACGCCGGAAGAGGCGGCAGAGGCCATCTTCAGGGGGGCGATGAGGCGGAAACACCTGCTGGTCCTGACCCCCGTAGGGAAGATCAGTTATTGGATCAGTCGGATATCTCCGATCCTTTACGAACGGATGATGGCACGACAGCTCAGGTCTGAATTGGAATGATTACCGACACGCATTCAAGAGAAACTTGATATTCGAGATTAGGAATTGTGTGGGGTTTCCTGTTGGGAGACATGGGTTCACCAATTTCATCTCCTCCGCTTTCGAGCATCCAGCATCAAGTATCGAGTATCAGAGGTACATATGGGCCTGAAGGAGAGAAGGGAAAGGGAGAGGGAGGAGCGGAAGAGGCAGATCCTTGCCGCGGCCCGCTCCCTCCTCTTTGAAGAGGGGCTCCAGGCCACATCCGTGAACAAGATCGCCCGCAGGGCCGAACTGGGAGTGGGCACCATCTACTTCTACTTCGCGGGTAAGGAGGAGATATTCGCGGCCCTCCAGGAGGAGGGGATAGAGGTCCTTCAGGCCATGATCCTAAGGGACCTGGAAGGAGCCAAAGGGCCTGAAGAGCGTCTCAGGAGCATTGCCCGGACCTACGTGGATTTCAGCAGGGAGAAGGGAGACTACTTCGACATCATCAACTACTTCCTCTCCTCTCCAGGGGTTATGTTCAACGAAGACCTGAAGGAAAGGATAGACCAGAGGGGAAACAGGGTCGTCTCCCTCCTGGTAAGCACGGTTGAGGCCGGAATTGCCTCCGGTGATTTCAGGAAAGTAGATGCGAGAAAGTTCGCGATGATGTTCTGGGCCACCCTCCACGGACTCATGCTCTTCAGGAAGCTCAAGACCACCATGCTCCGGGGCGAAGACTACCATGCCCTTGTAGGCTATGCGGTCGATCACCTGGTGGGCAGCATCAGGGGGGAGTCAAATACCGGGTAAGGGATGAGATCCCTGCCGTTGATCTGTCCGGCGCAGACAGGAGGGCATCAGGTGTCAAGCCGCATTTTACCTGGGTTAAGTATATTGTCGGGATCGAACTGTCTCTTGATGGATCTCATCAGATCGAGGGCCACTGGGTCGTGCTCTAATTCCATATAGGGGGCCTTGGAAAGTCCTATGCCGTGCTCTCCCGTAAGGGTGCCGCCCAGCTCGCAGGTAAGCCTGAAGACCTCATCAACGGCCTTGTGAACATCCTTAACCTGGCGCGCGTCTGAAGGATCGTACATGATCTTGGGGTGGAGATTGCCGTCGCCTGCATGGCCGAAGATAACAAAGGGAAGGCCGTAGCCCCTGATGATTTCGGAAATACCGATGAGGAGGTCGGGTACCTTTGAGATGGGCACGGCCACGTCCTCTGATGCGTTGCTGGGCCGAAGCTGGGCAGCCACGCTTCCTGCCGACTTGCGGGCCTTCCAGAGCCTCTCCCTCTCCTTTTCTGACTCGGCGGTTTCAACGCTGATAGCCCCGTTTTGGTTGAAGACCTCTACGATCCTCTGCATCTGAAAAGAGGTCTCCTCCCTGGTGTAGCCGTCGGTCTCCACAAGGATCATGGCGTTCACCTCGGGCAGATCCATGCCCCCCTGATCACGGAGCACCAGAATGGTGTTTTCATCAAGGATTTCCAGAACGCTCGGGATGATGCCGGCAGAGGTAATATCAGAGACCGCCTGGCCCGCGGCCTTGAGATCTTCGAACAGGGCCAGCCCTGTCTTGAACGTGGTAGGTTTAGGGCTGATCTTGAGGGTGATCTCAGTAACAACACCCAGGGTCCCCTCAGACCCCACAAACAGGCGCACCAGGTCGTACCCGGATGAGGACTTCATGCAGTCGGTTCCCGTACGCATGACCCTGCCGTCCGGAAGCACAGCCTGAAGGGCCATTACGTAGTCCCTGGTAACGCCGTACTTGGCACCTCTCAAGCCACCTGCGTTGGTGGCCACGTTCCCCCCGATGGTGCATGCCTTGCCGCTCGCAGGATCAGGAGGAAAGAAAAAACCAGAGGGCGTCAACGCCTTTTCAAGATCCGCGTAGACAACTCCCGGCTCCACCACAACTCTCCTGTCTGCTATGCGGATATCAAGTATCCTGTTCATGCGGCACAGGTCCAGGACGAGCCCCCCACCCGCAGGGACGGCGGCTCCGGCCATGCCCGTACCTGCCCCCCGAGGGGTCACCGGAAAAGAGTGCTTGTTGGCCAGTATGAGAATCCGGGATATCTGGTCTGTATTTACGGGCCAGACTGCCGCGTCGGCCCTGTGATCATTATCAGAGGCGTCATAGGAGTATGAAACCATGTCGATGAGCTGGTCGGTGAAGTTTTCTTCTCCTACAATATCTATCAGGGACTTTTTGATCTCCCTGCGCATATGTCTCTCCTTGGAGGCTGTGGTGGTGGGGTTTATCACCGAGCCGGGTGCTGTAATCGTCGTGTTAGAGGAAGTCCCTTGTCCGACTCCTGTCTACAGGCTTCCAGATAAAGATTTTGGACTGCGTTATCGGTCGGAATCGTCGACGGCGTACTATGGGTACGACTTACTCCGATTCCTCCCTCTGGCCTTGCCAAAATCATTATCTGTAACCCTATATTATCCTTATCACGCCTTGTAAATAAGATAGGCCAGGTAACCCACGTAACAGAAGAGGAGAATGAAACCGTCTTTTCGGGTGACGGTGAAGGTCTTCCTCATCATGACCCAGGGGAGAAGACTGACGAATATCATAAACAGATAATCGACTATGAGGCCGCTTTGGAAAAAACCGCCGGGAATGGGGATGGGTCTCACCAGGGCCGCTGCGCCAAGAACGCTCAGTATGTTGAAGACATTACTCCCCACCAGGTTACCGATACTTATGTCCATCTCCTTTTTCATTGCGGCAACCACGGATGTGGCCAGCTCCGGGAGAGAGGTACCGAATGCGACTATTGTGAGCCCAACGAACTTTTCGCTTACCCCAAGAACCTTCATTATCTTTACCGCGGAATCGACCACAACCTGAGCGCCTGCAACGACGCCTACTATACCTGTGACGATCAAGAGGGTTTCTTTCCATCTTGAGCCCATATGAACCACTTGGTCAAGATCAATGCCTAATTCAGAGAGGACAGATGGATCCTCGGGCCCCTTTTCTTTGGAGACTTTGGTGGCCATACGGTAGTTGAACAGGGTGTAAAGGATGATCCCGCTGAAAAGGGTTACCCCTTCAAGCCGGCCGATTGTTGAGTTGAGAGAGATCAGGAGCAGATAGAGGGAGATCCCAAGCATAATCGGTATATCGCGCCTTACCACCGATGCATTACACGTAATAGGTTGAAAGACCGCCGATACACCCAGGACCAGGGCGATATTGCAGATATTACTCCCGACCACGTTGCCAACCGCGATCATGCTCTTGTTGTTGATTGAAGAAACAACGCTCACCACCAGCTCAGGCGCGGAGGTGCCGAAGGCGACCACGGTCAGTCCTATCACCACAGGTGTAACCCCGAGGCTGCGCGCAAGGCTGGAAGAGCCCTTTACGAGCCATTCGGCACCGTAATAAAGCATGGCAAAGCCAACAAGACAGAGTAGGATATTAAGGGTCATGGTTAATCGCGCGTAAGTTTCGTGTGATACAGGCACATCATATAGCGCGGATACGGAGATATGGAAAGAGAAAACTGAGACGCCACTGAAAAAAGGGGAAAGGCCCAGGGCCTCTCCCCTTTTTCACTGATGCATTAAACCCTGACACTGACTGGAACGTGGTTTCTACTTCTTTTTCAGGGACTTGAGAAGACCCTCGAGGTACTTCTGCCTCTCCTGGAACATCTTTATAGCCTGGTCCCTGCTCATGACCCTCATGGGACTCAATCCCGGTGTTGCCCCGAGGATAAGCCCCCCTATCACCCCCAATATGAGGGTAATGAGATTGGTGAAGGTGAGTGCCTGTGGAAAATAGTGAAGGAATTCCCCCATATCGCTCTCCTCGTTAGTCTCCTGTCACGGTATTGGCTGGTTGGCACGCATATTGGCTCCGATCATTTTTCTCAGGGAGTGAGTCTTGAGGTGGCGTATCTCTCTCCCTGTGCGTGGAAGGTGTTGATATCTACTCCAGCATTTCGCGCAGTTTCAGGCGCTGGATCTTCCCTGAAGGGCCTTTTGGAAGCTCGTCAAGGATTTTCAGCATCTTGGGCGTCTTGAATTTGCCCAGTTGCTCCAGGCAGTGGCTGCGCAGGTCCTCCTCGGTTGCGGTCATGCCCGGCTTGAGTGTGACGCAGGCCATGATCTCCTCTCCATAGGTGTCATCGGGGATCCCCACGGCAGCAGCGTCCTGCACCGCCTGGTGCTGGTACAGTGCCTCGTCAATCTCCCTGGGGGCAATGTTCTCACCGCCCTTTATGATGAGTTCCTTTATCCGGCCGGTCACGAACACGAAGCCGTCCTCATCCATATAGCCCAGGTCACCCGTATGAAGCCAACCGTCCGGTTCAAGGGCCTCCGCTGTCTTATCCGGCGCCTTGTAGTACTCCTTCATGACGTTATCACCCCGGATCATTATCTCACCCTGAGTGCCCCGGCGCACCTCGTTCCCTTGCTTATCGATTATCTTGGCCTCATTTCCCACGGCCTGGCCCGGTGAACCGTACTTCCTTTTTGAGGGATCCATGGGGTTTGAAAAGACCGGGGCTGCGGTTTCGGTCAGTCCCATGGTCTCCACAATGGAAACCTTGAACTTCTCCTCAAAGGCCCTGTGAAGAGAGGGGGGGAGTGCTGAAGATGCGGAACGGCCGAACCGAAGTTGGTCCAGTTTAAGTTCTCTCCCCTCAATGTCCGTGGCGCTGCACAGGTAGGAGACTATGGTAGGCACGACGCTGAACCAGGTGCATCTGTACTCTGAGATCAGTTCCCAGAAGTCGGAGGTGCTGAACTTGTGGGGCATGACCACGCTGCCCCCGCTCACCAGGGGAGTGACGGCCGTGACCACCTCCCCGTTGATATGATAAAGCGGGAGGGAGCACAGAGCCCTGTCATCCGGTGTGAGTTCATGGGCAAGGGAGGTATACTCGCCGCCCGCAACCATGTTCTTGTGAGAGAGGATAACCCCTTTTGGAAGTCCTGTGGTGCCGGAGGTGTAGAGGAGGAGTGCCCCATCTTCCTCTGAGACATACGGGAGGGTGAGCCCTGAAAGGTCCTGGTCAGGGGAAAAAATGGTTTCAGAGTCGTTGTCAACCTGAATAAGTTCCACAGCCCTTTCCACCTTGGAGGCCGCGGCCTCGACCCTTTCCCTCTGGTCTTCGGTGAAAAAGACCAGCCTGGTGTCGGAATGGTCCATTACGTACTGGAGCTGGGACGGCTGGGCCATGAGATTCAGGGGAGCAACTACAAATCCCGAGTACATGGTTCCAAGGAAGATCTTGGTGGTCTGGTACCCGTTTCCCATCATGAAGGAGACCTTGTCGCCTTTTTTAAGGCCTCGCTTTGTCAGATGTTTTCCAAGATTGGCTGAACCCTCCTTGAGCTGTCCGTAACTCAAGCTGAGTCCGGGTTCAGGTGCGATCATGTAGGTTTTTTCCGGCTGTTCAGCGGCCCTCCTGTCAATGAAGTCCCTGATGGTACGCATTCATACCCCTTCCTTTCTCTCCTGTGAAGGTGAACACTTTCTTGAAGTAACGGCTAATTTACATAATCATACCCTATCTGAAAGGCCTGACGATTCCGGTCATGGAATTTGGGAATGATCTCAAGAATGCTTTCCAGTACAGCATCCTTGTCCAGGATATCCACGATCCTTGACATAGCCCCTAATACCAGGGTATTGGAAAAAAGGGGATTGTTAAAGTGCTCCACGGCGAGTTCCTTGGCGGGAAAGGCCTTGTGAGTACATTTTAGTCCTTCATCGATCTTGTCTACAAATGCCGGATCATAGAGGATGGTACCGTATTCCGGCACCGTATCCTTGAATCTTTCATAGGCGGCCCTTGACAGGGCCACAAAATAGTCAGGGTTTTCACACATGGGGCTGTCTATGACGTCTTTTGAGAGAACCACCTGACTTCTCACATATCCGCCCCTCATCTCCGTGCCGTGGCTCTTGAGCATGGTAACCCGCAGACCCTGCTTGACACCGGTTTCACCTATGATCTGGCCTAATCTTACCACACCCTGGCCGCCAAATCCGCTCGCCACTATCTCGATTCTTTCTTTCATAGCGTTCCTGTCCTCCTGATCTTCTCCACCGTATCATGGACCATTTCATGGAACTCGGGCCTTGAATTACTTGCATCATGCCATATGCCGGTGGCCCAGACGGTGTTTTCCTTTTCCTGGCCCAGGGGAGCTGCCTGTTCCTCAATCCACCGGTAGATATTAACCTGGTTTCTCGATCCAAGCTCCCTGGAGCCGAAGTTGGTGGGGCAGGGATAGGGCATGTGTATCAGGGAGAAGCCCCTGTTAAGGATCCCCCTCTTCACCGTTTCAACGGCCCTGGCCCCGTCCATGGCCACGTGTCGGGCTAAAAAAGTGGCACCGGCCCCTTTCAGGATCTCTAACACGTCCATGCCTTCGCTCATCAGGTTATGCTCGAACATGCCGTAGGGGCTGCTGTCCGTATGGCTTCCCTGTGGCGTGGTCCACCCGTACTGTCCCCCAGTGGACTGGTAGCCGAGGTTGTCGTTTACAATGACCGTCATATCGGCGTTTGACCTGGCCGCGTGGATCAGGTGCATAAGCCCGATGCCGAAGGCATCACCGTCACCAACGGTCAGGATAATCTTCTTTTCAGGCGGAAGGGCAATGCGCAGTCCCCTGGCAATGGCATATGCCCTGCCGTGGGTACCGGCAAAGCCGTCCCCCTTCCAGGTTGCAAAGGTCTGCCTGCCTGCGCAACCAATGGAGGTCCCCCAGACAATATCTGCCACTTCAAGACCCAGTTCGTCGACGGCCTGGACCACGATCTTGTGGTTCATGCCAAGCCCGCAGCCTGAACACGCCGTACTGGGGATCTTGCGGGAACGTAGGTACTTTGACGTGATTCTACTCGATCTGTATTCCATTACCATTCCTCCAGCACCCAGCCCTTGCGGCTAAGGGGTTCGTTTTTCAGTAGGTTTTCAAAGGCCTCGATCAGATCAGGGGTCGTTGGCAGGTCTCCGCAGGTACCAAGGAAATGAACCTCGGAATCCTTGGGAGTAGCACGCTGAACCTCACGGACCAGTTCGCCATCCCAGTTGAGCTCCACGGACAGGTACTTGGTCTTCCTGGTGAAATGCTCGTCCGGGAAAGGCCACAGGTTGATCAACCTGAGGGAGCCTACCTTAAGGCCCTTTTCCCGGGCCTTTATGACCGCCGTATTCACCACCCGGGATGGGGTCCCGTATGAGACCACAACCAGGTCGGGATCATCATCCATGAATTTCTTTTCGTAAAGGTGGTTGAAAAGATGCCTGTTGTTTCGTACCTTATATATGAGCCGGTAGGCGTGCTTGTGATGGGCCTCAACCTCCTCTATGTCGTATCCCTCCACCGTAGGTGTCCAATCAGAGCAGATACCGCCGGTATTGTGGCCCAGGACAACGGGAGGAATGTCCAGTTCATCAGTATAAGGATAGAATTCGGGCCCCTGGCAGACCTTCCTGGGCCACACGCGCAAGCCCATCTCCTTCATCTCATCGTCGTTTTCAGGAACGCTTATATCCTCAAAACCGTCTGTAATGAGCTGGTCGGCTAATACGGATACCGGCATCCTGAACCTCTCGGAGAGATAGAAGGCCTCAACGGTCATGGCCATGCACTCCTGCGCGGTACTCGGAGCAAGACAGATGGTCTCGAAATTACCCCCCTGGGTGGGGTAGCGCATGAGATAAAACTCCCCCTGGCCGGGAGCCCCTGTGATGCCGCTTACAGGGCCCACACGTCCTGAGTTTAACACCACAAGGGGGGTCTCACAGCCCAAGGCCCAGCCGTAGGGATCGGCATAAAGAATGAAGCCCGGGCCGGATGTGGCTGTCATGGCCTTCATTCCGCCAAGGGATGCCCCGATACACATATGCATGGCCGCGCATTCATCTTCGGCCTGGAGATAAAAACCGCCCACCTGGGGCAGCCGGAGGCTCATGGCCTCGGCTAATTCAGTGGCAGGCGTTATGGGATAACCGGAGAAGAACCTGCACCCTGCCAGGATTGCCCCTTCGGTTATCGCGAAATTTCCAGTTTCTAAGAACCTTTTCATATCTTAAAACCTCCTTAGTTTCATGCGGTCACTTCCACGATGTCGATGGCGAAGTCAGGGCATGAAAAATAGCATTTGAAGCAGCCTACGCACCAGTCCGAGGACTTAACCTCTTCCGGTCTGTAGCCCTTGGCATTGAAGAAATCCGCAGGTCCAAAGGTCCCAACTTCGCAGACCTCCGCGCAATAGCCGCATTCCTTACAGTACTCAACGTTAAGGATAACCTCGAACTTCCTGGCATCACAGTTCAGGCAGCGACCCGATTCAGCTGCGATCTGCTCGTCTGTCAGTCCTAATTCAACCTGGGCAAACCCTGGACTCCTCTCCCACGGCTTCAAGAGGGGCGTCTCCTCACGTGGCTTTACCATCATCTCAAACTGGGGAAGGGCCACTTCTTCTTCGGGCGTTGCCAGGGTCTCTTCTATATCGCCATCACCACCTAAGTACTCATCAATGGCAGACGCCGCCCTTCTCCCGTGGGCCAGGGCACCTATGATCGAATCAGGGCCGCTCACCACGTCCCCGCCGGCGAAAATACCCTCTTCACCCGTGGCAAGGTTCGCCTCCTGGACGGCTATGCGTCCCCCCGAGGCCTCTATCCCCTTCAGTGGACCCACGAAACCAAGGTCCGCCCTCTGGCCTATGGCGAGAATAATATGGCTTGCATCCTTCCTGTATGTGATCTCTTCGTCGTACGAGGGGTTGAACTTCCCCTCGTCGTCAAAGACCGACGTGCATCTGATCAGCCTTAGGCCGGTGGCCTTTTCCTCACCCAACACCTTTTTCGGCCCCCAGGAGTTGTTGACCGAAACGCCTTCCTCTTCGGCCCGGGCGATCTCCCACTCGTGGGCCGGCATCTCATCTCTGGTTTCCAGGCAGAAAAGGTGGACATTGTCGGCGCCAAGCCTTTTGGCCGTAAGGGCCACGTCAATGGCCACGTTACCACCCCCAACCACTATCACGTCTCCAGTAAATTCAAAGGACTTCCCCATGCCAACGTCCCGGAGAAAATCCCAACCCCAGAGGATTCCCTCTTTTTCAGAGCCCTCAAGGGGGATTCTGGCGCTCCCGTTGGCCCCGCTGGCCACGAAGATGGCGTCAAATTCTTTCTTGAGATCATCAACTGAAATATCTTTTCCAATGACGGTGTTCCCCCTGAATTCAACACCCCATTCCAGGATGTCGTTGATGTCCTTGTCAAGCCTCTCCTCAGGCAGCCTGTAATCGGGTATGCCGTAACGCATGGTCCCCCCCGGTTTGGGATAGGCGTCAAAAAGGGCCACCTCATGTCCCTTGCCGGAGAGGTAGTAGGCTGCGGTCAGGCCTGCAGGACCGGCCCCTATAATCGCCACCCTTTTGCCCGTCTTGTCCGCCTTTTTCCTCCTTTTTTTCCAAGCATCTCCCCCCTTGTCCACGGCAGCTCGCTTGATGGCGCGGATGGCAATGGGGTCGCCGAACTGCCTGTACGCGCAGACATCCTCGCAGGGGGCAAAGCAGGCGTCGGCACACACCGTGGGCAGGGGCAGTTGCTCCCGCAGGACTGCTACTGCCTCGTCATACTCCCGATCCTTGACAGCACGTATATACCTGGGCACGTCCACACCGGCCGGACAGGCCTCGGTGCAGCGGGGAACTATAAAATCTTCTCTCTTGACACGTCTTGGGTCCATGATGAAACTTTCCTCCTCCTCAAAAGGCACGAAACATATTGCTCAGAAAACTGGACTTATACAGACTGTACAGAATTGCTGAAACATAAACCAGGAGCAAGAACAGTGCCAGGGATTGGAAAATGTCCCTATACACAGCCTGGAAAGATGCGGGCTCTTTGTAACTATCTTGAATGATGGTCAATTATTCTGTTTACCATCTCAACTGAAATGGTGAGGCTTGGGATTTGGATGGGAAACCTTGCAGAAGAAGTGTACTTGAATCCGGACATGTACGGATTTCAGTACATAAAAACAGGCCTGCACCCATCTGGGAGGGGACCATCAGGGTCCTGAGACCTGTTTTCAGAAGCTGGCAGTGAAACCAAGCCCCGTTTCTCTGCCCCGAAGTGGATCAGGCTGGGGGAGACATGCCTCTAAGTCCGGTTCAACGGTGTGAGTGGGCATACGTCTGTGATC
>DREN01000435.1 GCA_011051075.1 Deltaproteobacteria bacterium
AGGATCCTCATGGCGGACTGGGTAAGGCCTTTTATATCCTTGCCGGTCTTCTCGTTCTGAAGGTTGATGAAATGGCTTATGAGCAGGGGGATATCCTCTTTCCTCTTTCTCAGGGGCGGGATATTGATGGGAAAAACCTTGAGGCGATAGTAGAGGTCCTCGCGGAACTTCCCGCTCTCAACCAGCCTGTAAAGCTTCCTGTTTGTGGCTGCGATGATCCTGATGTTGATCTTCCGCTTCTTTGATTCACCGACCCTCTCGATTTCCCGTTCCTGGAGGACCCTCAGCAGTTTGACCTGGATGTACGGACTGATTTCGCCTATTTCATCCAGGAATACGGTCCCCCCGTCCGCCTCCTCAAACCGGCCCGTGCGATCACGGACAGCGCCGGTAAAGGCACCTTTCACATGTCCGAACAACTCGCTCTCCAGGAGAGACTCTGAAAGGGCGCTGCAGCTCACAGGCACAAAAGGCATATGGGATCGGTCTCCGTTATAATGTATGGCGCCCGCGACCAGCTCCTTTCCGGTCCCGGTCTCCCCCTGCAGGAGGATGGTGGCCTCGCTGGCGGCGGCCGCCCTGATGGCCGAAAAAACCTGGGTCATGGCATGGCTCTTGCCTATGATGTTGTCAAGCCTGTGGACCTCACGGAGGAGTCGGTCGGCCTCCTCTGCCTTGCGCCGGGCCTTTTCAAGCTCCGTAAGGTCAGTGACGGTCTCCACAACACCCTTCACAGAACCCTTTTCATCTCTTACGAGCCTTGCGCTCTTTACCACCGGTATGTCATGGCCGTCTTTATGACGGAGAAAGCATTCGTTGAAATCAAGGGATCCGTGGGTGTAAATGCCGCACTCATCTATACTAATGGGGCAGCTTCTTGAAAAGCACCGGCTGAAGCTCATCATCATGCAGCTCTGGCCCATGGCCTCCTCGGCGGTATAGCCTGTGATACGCGTCATGGAAGGGTTCCATGAGGTTATCTTCCCCCTCTCATCGAGGGTGAACACGCCGTCAGCCATGGATTCCAGCATCAGGCTTGCAAAGTTTGAATCTAATATACTCCGGGTCTTGTTTTCCATGTGAGACCATATCCCTGTCTGTTCTGGGTGTTGTGCCCCCTGCGTCCTTTCTGCCTTAACGTTACCGATAACGCTCTATAACGTTACTGTAGATCTTAAGTAACGCTACTTTTTTTGTCAAGGCCCCGGTGATTTTTTCCTGAAAAGACCTCCTTACATTTTTGGTACCTGATTTTACCCTGAATTACAACATGTTGGACCTCAGGCGTGATGTTTTTTTGTGCCTTAAAACCCAGCGGTTCGGTTGCTGGCACGATAATTGAGTAAGGAATCGGACAGGGAGGTCCCGGAGGTGAACCTCGGGGATGGCAGTATTTCATGAAAAAACAGGGGGGCTCGGGCAATGGAAATAAGGGAAATACGTTCCGGTGATGATTTCAGGGAGACCATTAAAGAGGGGGTTACGCTTGCGGATTTCAACGCACCCTGGTGCGCGCCGTGTCGTACTCAGGAGCCTATTCTTGAGGGAGTTGCCCACAGGTTTGAGAAAAAGGCTTCGGTTGTGGCCATGAACGTGGATGAGAATCGGGATCTTGCAATGAACTTGGGGATCAGGAGCATTCCCACCCTTATCATCTTTAAAGACAGTAAGGAAATAGAGCGCTTTGTGGGGGTCCAGCCGGAGGCCGTTCTTTCAGGGGCACTGGAAAAGGCGCTCAAATAGGGACCTGAACGGCCCCTGAGTTTAATCACCCATAACCATGCTATAATGGAGGTGGCCATGAAAAGGATGTTTGAGACATTTGACTTGGGTAATCTGAGGCTTTCAAACCGGTTTGTTTTTCCTCCTGTCAAGCTGGGTTACGGCAGTCCTGACGGCAGCGTGACGGATCGGCAGGTAAACTTCTACGGGAAGATAGCTGAAAACGGTCCCGGTCTGGTTATTGTTGAACCTGTTTCGGTTACTCCTGATGGGAGGGAGCACCCGAAGCAGCTCTGCGTTCATCTCTCTGATAGTGCCGGGCAACTCAGAAAGATCGCTGATGTCATCCATGAACAGGGCTCGCTCGCCTGTCTCCACCTGAATCACGCAGGCGCGGCGGCCAATCCCAAGGCCACGGGTTCCGTGCCCAAGGCCCCGTCGCCTGTTTTATGCCCCACCACGGAACAGACCGCTGAACCCCTGAGTCCGGAAGAGATCAGGGATATCGTATTCGGGTATCGTGACGCTGCCAGAAAGGGCCTTGAGGCGGGGTTCGACCTTATTGAGATCCAGGCCGGGCATGGTTATCTCATATCCCAGTTTCTTAACGGCAGGATCAACACCCGTCAGGATCCTTACGGGGAGGACAGGCCCCTTTTCGCCAGAGAGGTCCTGTCAGCGGTCCGCTCAGGTGCCCCGGCCGTTCCCCTGATCGTGCGCATTTCCGGCAATGAGATGTCTCCGGAAAAGGGGATAAGCCCGGAAGACCTGATCCCTCTCCTCAATCTGGCGGAAGAGTCCGGGGTCAGCGCAATTCACGTGGGCATGGGAAACGCCTGTTTCAGCCCCCCGTGGTATTTTCATCACGGCAGCCTGCCGGACAAGCCTCAGATGGAGTCCCTGGCCTGGGTCCGTGAGCACATCTCTATCCCCCTGTTTGTGGCGGGGAGGATGGGGAGGAAGGAAAGGATTATGGAGGTCCTTGACAAGGGACTGGCCGATCTTATTGCCCTTGGAAGGCCCCTCATAGCGGATCCTGACCTGGTCCTCAAATGGGAGAGGGGAGAGGATGACAGGGTCATGTACTGCGGCTATTGTCTCCAGGGTTGCCTCCACCGTCTCAAGGGCGGAGAACCCTTAGGGTGCAACCTGAATCCGGCCCTAGGCCTCTCTGAGCCCGGTCCCACTTCAAATCCCGTTAAGGTCCTCGTAGCCGGGGGAGGTCCGGCAGGGATGAGCGCCGCCATTCATATGACCCGCCGTGGTCACCAGGTTATACTGGCGGAAAAGACGGATCATCTTGGAGGACAGTTCGCCGTTGCGTGGAAGGCCCCTGGTAAGGAAAAGATGAGACAGGGTCTGGAAGCCCTTAAACGCTCCCTTGAGGGCTGCGGGGCCTCGGTCCTCATGAACAGGGGGGTGGACGCGGCTCTTATTGAGGAGACAAGACCCGATCTCCTGGTATGGGCCGCAGGGGCGGTTCAGAACATACCCGAGATCAAGGGTCTTGAGGATCAGCATGTCCTGACCTCCATGGACTACTTTCATGGCCGGGGAGAGGTAAAGGGGCCCAGGGTCCTGGTCATCGGGGCCGGGAGAACCGGTATTGAGATAGCAGAGGACTTGGGAAAGGCGGGTTATGAGGTGGTGGCCACCAAACGGACCGATCCCCTTGGAAGCATGATGGAGATGATCACAAAAAAACTCTCCTTCATGAGGATCGGCCAGATGGAGAACGTGACCCTGATGCCCCATACAACCATCAGGGAGTTCAAGGCCGACGGCGTTGAGGTGGAAAGAGATGGGGAGACCCTCTCCCTTAAGCCTTTCCAGACCGTTATTCTCTCCTCCGGTATGTTGTCGGCCCGGGGACCGGACGATGAGATTCTGAAAGCGGTACCCGAGATGGAGATAATTGGAGATGCAAGTGAGGTACGGGACATCTTTAACGCCATTCACGCGGGATACGATCTTGCGTTGAAATACTGAGGCCCTGTCCGTCCGGGGGGCAGGGAAAGACGAAAACCTGAAATAGGTAGGAGTATGCTCATGGACGAAATATCATTTTCAGATATTGCCATTGTTTCCTGTGGCACTTTGAACCTTGAACTGAGCCATCTCAAAAAGGAAGGCTTTCTTGATGCCGAAAAGATCTATTACACCAAACCCGGCCTGCACCAGGACTGCCACGAGCTTGAAAGGCAGCTCATAGCGCGGATAAACATGGCCAAAGAAAAGACAGATAAGGTAATTGTGGTTTACGGAGGCAAATTCTGCTATGTTAACGTTGATCAACCCACACGGACCATGCAGAAGATTATAGAGGAGCAGGGCCCGGGTGTGGGCAGGGTCCAGGCCACCCACTGCATGGATATGATAGCCGACGAAGCGGAACGTGAACGGATCGCCCAGGAGGTTGCGGGCGGTGAAAAGGTCTGGTGGATGACCCCGGGCTGGGTGGAGTACCGGCACCAGGTGTTTGAGGGGTGGGATCAAGGGATTGCCAATGAGAATTTTCCCAAGCACACCGGGGGCGCTATCGTTCTCGACGGCATAGGGTACATGGACAAATACATGGCCGAAAAGCCCGAGGAGTTCCTGGAGTACTGCGACTGGATGGGGATACCCATGCAGGGTTATCCGGTGTCTCTTGACCGGTTTAAATCTCTCTTGTTGGACCAGGCAAAGATACTGATGGAGCATTAAAGGATGAACGTCGAAGATCGAATCAAAAGCAAACATCAATTTTCCGGTTTATACTGATCAGGTATTAGAGGAGTGGAGCCCTTTGGAGGACAAAATAGCTGAGGAAAAGGAACGGGATCAGGATGGACTCATCCTTCTGGTGGCGGTTGATTTCTCCCCCTGTTCTGAGTTGGCCATGAAGAAGGCAAAATCCCTGCTAAGACAGGGCCAGGGACGGATCGTAGCACTTCACGTAATCGACCATGGTTTCGTGGAGGAGTGCATCAAAAATCATCTGGGGACCGAAAGTCAGATCAAAAAGGATTTATTTCTTCAGGCCAAGTCCAGGCTTCGAAAGTTCTTTGATAGAGAAGGGATGAACGGATATAGTGCTGAGGGAGTTGTTTGTGAAGGGATTCCCTGTGTGGAGATCAACAAGAAAGCAGTCGAGATTAACTCTGATATGATTATTATGGGTAGTAAGGGGAAATCAGAGGATATGAAAACCATCTTCTTCGGGAGTACCGCCGAAAGGGTCTTGAGATTCATTACCAGACCCGTGCTTTGCGTACCCCCGGAGGCGGATTATCGAATTGCATAAAAGATGACAGAGGAAATAAAAATAGGCAGCATAATCGATGAAGAGATATTGCGTGAAGAAGCAGCGATTAACGAACAACTCGAAGATCTGAAATCGAGGGTCACCCAGCTTCACAAGGGTATCCCATGCCTGAAGCAATGCGCTCATTTGAGCAGTCTTTTACAGAAAATGTACGAAATACGGGAGGGGCTCAATCTTTTGGAGCAGGGTCTGCTCCAGACACACCTTAAATGCTGTATCTCTCCAAATATACAGGTCCCAGGGGAGGTCATCCTTGCGCTTTCTAACCTGAGTGCGAAACGCCATGGCGCTATCATCGTTATGGAGCATGAAGAGAGCCGGGATGAATATCTGCAGGGGGGAGTCATTATCAATGCTGCCGTTAGCGCACCGATCCTGGAAAACATCTTTTATCCCGGAAGCCCGCTTCATGACGGGGCAGTGATTATTCGGGATTCAAATATCCACAAAGCAAGCGTTTTGCTTCCCCTGGCGCCTCACACGTCAGAGATGAATGCCCTTGGCCTCGGTTCCCGACACCAGGCAGCCCTTGGTCTCAGCCAGGTCAGTGACGCCCTGATTATTGTCGTGTCTGAAGAGAAGGGCTGGATTTCAATGGCCCTCAGAGGGCAACTGTACCCGAACCTCGGCACATTTGCTTTGCTCGAAAAATTGGAGGATAGTATAGAGGATGATGACATCCAAAACTGAAAATGGAGATAATGGGAAAAATCATTCTGCTGTTGTGGTATCAGAAAAAGCCCTCTATCCGAAAGAGCCGGAGAAGGCCGGGGTATTAAAGAGGTCCTTAGATTGGCTAATTAGGGGAGCTGCGAAATCGCATTTAAACGGGACATCCTGCCCCACCTGACAGATCAAACGTTAGCGACCCTCCAGGTTGGAAGGGTTTTTTTCAGAAACCGGAACCTTTTCATCAAGGGATTGAACAGGGAGGAAAAACCTATGGGGGGACGGAATATGAAAAGTCCGCAGCGGCCCGGACAAATACGGAACAAGGGCTACGATCTGAGCTTCTACAGGTTCGTGATTAACAGCCTTCCCATTGCTGTTGCCACGGTAGACTCTGAACTCAGGATCACCGGTTTCAATCCATGGGCCGAACAGGTCACCGGTTATTCAGAAAAGGAGGCAATGGGGCGCTATTGCGGGGATATCTTGCAGGGGGGTATGTGTAAGATCAATTGTCCTTTAAGGGCGGTCATCAGGAAAAAGCAGTCCGTTGTCAGGATGGAAACAACCATAGTTGACAGATGGGGCAAAGTCATTCCCGTTCGTATGAACACGGCCGGTCTTTTTGATGATGAAGGCGGGCTCTTAGGCGGTCTGGAGGCCTTCCAGGATATCTCCCATCTGAAGGCCCTGGAGCGGGAAAAGGCCAATCTTATTTCAATGTTCGCCCACGACATAAAGTCCTCCCTTACCATCATAGGGGGGTTTGTTCTCAGGTTGTTGAAAAAGCGAGCGAACCTCAATGAGGAAAAACAGGTTAAATACCTGGACATCATGAGGAATGAAACGGGCAAGCTAACCTTCCTCGTCAATGATTTCCTTGAGTTTTCCCGACTGCAGACCGGAAGGCTTAAACTGGACTTCAGTCCTACCTCACTGGACAAGGAATTGATGGAGCTGTTCGACGCCTATCAGGTGAAGGCAAAACAGGCGGGAATCAATTTAAAACTTGAAAATGAAGAGGAATTACCGATTATCGAGGCCGATGCCAATCGCCTGCGCAGGGTCTTTACCAACCTGCTGGATAACGCGTTGAAGTTTTCTGAGAAAGCGACCACCATCACGATATCAACCCATGAAACCGGCAAAGATATCATTGTCGAGGTAAAAGACCAGGGTATAGGCATCGATCCGAAGGATCTTCCCTACATCTTTGAGAGCTTCAACCGTGGGAAGGGGGCTAAGCAAAAAGAGGGTTTCGGCCTCGGGCTTGCCACGGTCAAGGCAATCGTGGAGGGCCACGGCGGCCGGGTCCTGGTGGACAGCGAACCTGGCAGGGGATCGGAGTTCACCGTTATTCTCCCCAAGGAAAGGGCGGAGAGGAACCCGGAAGAATCAGCCGTTCAAGGACCGTTTGGACCCTGATTAGGAGATCTTGTACCCTGCAAGAGGTAAGAGATGGATCTCTTCCCCATATTCATACACGCCCTGTTGATTACCGTCTTTGTCTTCGTGATGATGCTCCTTGTGGATTTTGTTGACGCGGCGAGCAAAAGACGCGTGTCAGCCGCCATCAAGGGCGGGCCATGGCGTCAGTACACCCTGGCGTCCTTCCTCGGTTCAACTCCAGGCTGCCTCGGGGCCTTCATGAACGTGAGTCTTTACGTTCACGGTTTGATCAGCTTTGGAGCCATTGTGGGTGGAATGATCGCCACCTCCGGGGACGAGGCCTTTGTCATGCTTTCCCAGTTCCCGGGTACGGCACTGGGGCTGTTTCTTCTCCTGTTCGTAATGGGTATCTTTTTTGCGTGGATAAGTGACAGGATCGTTCCTGTCCTGGGCATAGTGCCGTGCGAGTCCTGCGCGGATCTTCAATGCGAAGAGTGCCTGACGGAGGGGGAGAAGATAGGCTCTGCCTTCAGGCCGGGACATATCCTGGACAACATGCGTGCCCTTTCCTTCACCCGTTTTCTCCTCCTGTTGCTTATTGTTTCCTTCTTTGTCATGGTCCTGAGCGGTATCGTGGGCCCATCCACATGGGGGTGGAAACGGGTCACCTTTCTCTCCCTTTCGGTATGTACCCTGTACATCGTGCTGCTTTCCTCTGAACACTACCTCCAGTCCCATATCTGGGAGCATATAATCAGGAAACACCTGTTCCGTGTGTTTCTGTGGAGCTTCGGCGCCCTCCTCTTCGTACACTGGGGTCTCGCGTTCTGGAACCTGGATGCCTTTATTCAGGAGCACATGGTATGGGTGCTGTTTACCGCCGCCCTCATAGGGATGATACCGGAATCGGGACCTCATCTGGTATTCGTAATGATGTACGCCCAGGGACTCATACCGTTTTCGGTCCTTCTTACCACATCGTTTATTCAGGACGGCCACGGGATGCTTCCCCTGCTGTCGTACAGCCTGAGGGATTCAATCCTTATCAAGACCTTCAACCTGGTGTTTGGGCTGCTCACCGGAGGTATCCTGTTTGCCGCAGGGTTTTGACACAGGATCTCTCACAGATAAATCGCGCCCTGGAGAGATGGCGGAGGAATCTGGTCAACACAGTACAAGGGATACCGGGCCGCCCCCCCGTTACGGCAAGACCTGTTAACGGGACCTGCTTAAGGCCCGGAAGCAGTACTACGACACTGGAAAGAGAGGCAAACGGTATGGCAACCAGATCAGATTCTGAAAAAAGGGCCCTGTCCGATACGGACAAGCTGTCGATCCTGATTCCCCGCTGGATAGGCCATAACCGGGAGCACATCAGAGAAAAGGAGGGATGGCTTCGGAAGCTGATGGACAAGGGGTTGGATGAGGCTGGCCGGCAGTTGAAGGCGGCCGTTGATCTTCTGAAGGAAGCCAACAGCCATATGGAACTGGCCTTCCAAGGACTGAAGCAGGTTGATCCAGCGGTCACGAAAAGCGCAGGTAAAAGGGAAAGTCCTGAGGAGGATCTGGCAGAAGATCGAGGGACAGCGGAATATCCAGAATTACGTCTCAGGCAGATAGGTGTTATCAGGACCCCGTACACCGATGACGCCCCTTACCAGCCCGTGGAAGAGGATGAAGGAGATTTTCGCCTGGAGATCCATACCCCTTACCGTGGCTGCCTCCACAGGCTGGATGAATTCCGGTATATCTACGTTATCTATTACATAGACCGAAACAATAAGAAGCTGTCAGCCACGGTATCGCCCCCCTGGACAGATGGCGAAGAGGTGGGTGTCTTCGCAAGCAGGTCTCCGGTTCGTCCAAACCCTATCGGTATCAGTATTGTCCGTGTAAAAGAGATTAGGGGCAATCAGGTCTTTACCTCCGGCATGGATGCCTTTGACCTCACGCCTTTGCTGGACATCAAGCCGTACATAAAAGACCTGGACAGTAAGCCGGATGCCAACTACGGGTGGCTTGACGACATGGACGACGATGGTCACCTTCTCCTGCATATCAGGGGTATTCCCCACGATTACTAAAGGGGCTGTGGGCCACAAAACGGCCTTTCCCGCGGGTAAACGGCTGTCAGCGCGCTATTTTTGAAACCTTTCTTAAGTGTACTGCCTCTATAGGCGGAAAGATTCGTGAACCTGCAATCCCGTTAAGGGGCATACCGGAGGTAGAAGAATGGCTACAGAGAACCTGACCATGGACAAATTTGAAACCACCATCGAGAACAACGATATCGTGTTGATCGATTTCTGGGCCGACTGGTGCGGTCCCTGCAAGATGTTCGGCCCCATATTTGAGCGGGCTTCTGAAAAGCACAGTGATGTGACCTTTACCAAGTGCAACACGGAAGAGGAACAGGACCTGGCCGGCCGTTTCGGTATCCAGTCTATTCCCACCTTAGCCATATTTCGCGAGCAGATTCTGCTCTTCATGCAGCCGGGCGCACTGCCCGAGGAGGCCCTTGAAGACCTGATCTCCCAGGTAAAGGGGCTGAACATGGACGATGTCAGGGCAAAGATCGCCGAGGAAAGCGCCAAGACCGGGAAGGAAAAGATGAACTGATACAGCCTTGATTACCGGCAGGGCCTGTTTAAGCAGAGCTTTCAGGTCTCACAGCGCCCATCCGGAAACGGGCAGGACGGATGGGCGCTACAGGTAGTCATCCCTGTCCACAACGCCGTGGATATCCTCACCCGCCAGATACCTTTTTACATTTTTCAGCGCGGTTCTCGTTGCCCTGAGAATTGAGCCCGGGACCTGATCCGCGTTATGGGGTGAGCCAATGAAGTTGGGCAGCTCGCAGAACGGGTATCCCAGGGTAAGATCTTCTCCGTGGTCAGGTTCCCGCCACCAGGTGTCGATGCCGGCGCGAAAATCGGGGTTTGATTTGAGATGCTCGTAGAGTGCCCCCTGATTGATGAGATCCCCCCTGCCCACGTTGATCAGTACAGCGTCGGGCTTCATCCACTGAAGCTCGTCCCTGGCAATCATATTCCGGGTTTTCCTGGTAAGCGGGGTGGTGACCACCACCACGTCCGCTTCCTGAAGGACCATCTTCATGTGAGCCATGGTCCCGACAAAATCGATGGGGGCGTCTGTTTTTCCGCCGCGGTTGATGCCGTAGACCTTCATCCCCATGGCCTGCATGAGCCGCGCTATCTTGCGGCCGTTCCCGCCAAATCCGATTATCCCGCAGATCCCCCCTTTAAGCTCCTTGTTGAAGCTGTCCCTGTCAAATCTCCCCTCACAGAGGAGCCGGTATCTGGGAAAAAGATTCTTGGCCAGGGCAAGTGTCAGGGCCAGTACATGCTCGGCCACAGGCCCGGCAAAGGCCCCGGTATTACTGGCCAGTACCGCCTGCTCGGGAATGAGGTCAAAGGGGATCCTGTCCGCTCCGGCAAAGATGAGCTGAACAAGGCCCACGTTTTTGAGCAGGGAGGCCTCTGTGCCGTCGATCTCCCCATGGGAAAAGCTCATGGCGATCAGGACCTGGGCCTGGCTTAGTAACCGGGGTCGTTCATCTTGCCCAGCGTCGTGCAGGTACCGTATACGGGCGACCCTTTCAAGGACCTCCCTGTAGATGGCCCTCTCCTTTTCACCGGCATGGTAGGTTACTAAAACATTCATCTCAGTCCCGTTCAACTTTGCGAGCTTCGGGGGCTTTGCGCGGGCCCCAAGTCCTGTGCGACTGAAGTCGCACCTATAGGATCAAACGAATCGCCAACGGATTTGTCCAGGGTCTCAATAATGCTTCGTGGGTAAAAACACGTACGGCGTTCAGATACTGGAATTTCGACAAGTTCAAACTTCGGGTATGAGCAAAATCCGGTGTTTTTAACGCCGATCCGTAATAACCCCGATTTAGTAAAACATTGACAAGAAACTGTCAACATGGATATAGAAACCTTCGGACAACTATCCATGTGGAGATGTCCGGTAGGTTGGCTCTGAACCCGATACAGTCAGATGGGAGAAGGTATGGAACCGGTGAGGTTTGTACAGTGCTGGGATCCTGTCATAGGCAGGAAGCAGGAGTACGCCACCTTTGTGGGCGAGGAATTCTGGCCCTGCATGAAGGCCTCGGGACTGGAAGTGACGGACGCCTGGCACACACTCGTAGGGGGATGGCCACACGTGGTGGCGGAAAGCCCGGCCGGGTCCCTGGACCAGGTGCAGAGGGCCCTTGGTGATCCGGGATTGACGGATATGCTGGGCCGGTTCAGGAACCTGGTCACGGGTTATTCAAACCTTGTGATCGAGCCTGCACCGTGGGGGAAGGCCTGCCGTGAAACACCGTCTTCAGGGGCGGATGTAAAGCTTATCCAGGCCTGGGAACCTGCTCCGGGGGGCCAGGGGACCTTTGATCGGTTCATGAGGGATCTCTATATCCCCGGGATGGGGGCCCTGGGGCTGGAGGTAAGCTCAGGATGGAGACTCATGGTGGGCTCCGGTTTCCGGTTTTATTCCGAGTCCTTTGGGCCTGATCCCGCAGCCGTTTCAAAGGTCATGGGCAGTGAGGACTACCTGCGGATCATGGCAAAGATGGAGGAACTGGTGATACGCTACGAGACCCGGATACTGCTGCGGTACCAGATCTTTCTGCATGTACTTCATGAAGTGCACGGCCGGGCCATCCGGGAGGTTCTGCCCGATGAGACACGGTCGATGGTGGGGCCTGCTGTGTGGGAAGGGAGGGAGTAATGGGCCGGGAAATGAATGGACCCGAGGACCTGTACCCCGTGCCGGAGGCCTTTCGGCGCCAGGCCCGGATCTCCGGGCGGGAGAGCTACGATCGCCTCTACCTGAAGTCGATCCAGGATCCGGAAGGTTTCTGGTCGGAAAGGGCCGTCGAACTACTCTCCTGGCACGAGCCGTGGGATAAGACCCTGGAGTGGAGCTTCACTGAGGGACAGGTCTCCTGGTTTCAGGGCGGCAGACTGAACGCATGCTACAACTGCCTGGATCGCCACGTTCAGACGTGGCGCCGCAACAAGGCGGCCATAATATTTGAGGGCGAACGGATCGGAGACAGCCGTACGTTTACCTATCAGGACCTGTTCTACGAGGTCAACAAGCTGGCCCAGGTACTCAGGAAGCTCGGCGTCAAGAAGGGAGACCGCGTGTCCCTGTACCTCCCCATGATTCCACACCTGGTGATTGCCATGCTTGCCTGCGCACGCATAGGAGCGGTCCACAGTGTGGTCTTCGGGGGGTTCAGTGCCCACTCCCTGGCCAACCGCATCCAGGACTGCCAGTCCAGGCTCCTTATAACCAGTGACGGAGGTTTTCGTTCCGGGCGGGTTGTTACCCTCAAACGGAACGCTGACGAGGCACTTAAGCAGTGCCCCTCGGTGGAGAAGGTGATCGTGGTGCGCCGAACCCGGTGGGAGGTCCCCATGAAGAAAGGCCGCGACCTCTGGTATCACTCCGTAATGAAAGATCCCGAGCTCAAGCCTTACTGCTCCCCCGAATGGATGGATGCCGAAGATCCCCTTTTTATCCTGTACACCTCGGGAAGCACCGGAAAACCGAAGGGCCTGGTGCACACCACCGGGGGGTACCTCCTGTACGCCGCAAGTACCTTTCTGGACGTCTTCGACTACAGGGATGAGGACGCCTACTGGTGTACGGCTGATATAGGCTGGATCACGGGCCACAGCTACCTGGTTTACGGACCTCTCTGTACGGGGGCGAGCAGCATCATGTTCGAAGGGGTGCCGAGCTATCCTGCTTACGACCGGTTCTGGGACGTGGTGGAGAAGTACCGCGTCAGCATCTTTTACACCGCTCCCACTGCAATCCGGGCACTGCGCAGGGAGGGAGATCATCTGGTCCGCGGCCGCGACGTAAGCAGCCTTCGTCTTTTGGGTTCCGTGGGAGAACCGATAGATCCTGGGACCTGGCAGTGGTACTTTGAGGTGGTGGGCAGGGGCCAGTGCCCCGTGGTGGATACCTGGTGGCAGACGGAGACGGGCGGAATCCTGTTGAGCCCCCTGCCGGGGGCCGTTGACCTCAAGCCGGGTTCTGCCGCAGTACCCCTGTTCGGCGTGCAGCCGTGCCTGCTGAACGCCCGGGGAGAGGAGATAGAGGGACCCGGGGAAGGATACCTTTGCATAAAAGGCCCATGGCCCGGTATGGCCCGGACGATCCATAACGATCCCCTCCGTTTTCAAAAGACCTACTTCTCCGACTATCCTGGCTACTACTTCACCGGGGACGGGGCCCGGCGGGACCGGGACGGATATTTCTGGATAACCGGCCGGGTGGACGACGTCATAAACGTAAGGGGGCACCGCCTGGGTACTGCCGAGGTGGAAAGCGCCCT